>CAZHSL010000271.1:0-4149 GCA_964535185.1 uncultured Corynebacterium sp. | reverse complement strand
TGACCTGCCAGGTCCCGTGGGACGAGGACCTCCAGGGCGCCGTGGTGCGGATCGGGCCCTTCTGAGCCCGGGCCGCCTCCGGCACGGCTGATCAGAGCGCTGGAAGCGCCCAACTGACCAGGACGACGGTCATCGCCGTGCCGAGCACCAGCGCGAGCGGCACCAGAGCACGCCGCCGGAGCCCGAGCCGGTCCCACCGGGCGACGGCTCGCAGTGCCCACCCGGCACCCAGCAGCAGCTGGGCCAGGGTGAGCAGCCGCAGGCCCCATATCGCCGGCCCTTCGGCACGGACCCAACCCACCGACTGGGCGGTCAGCACCGACAGCGGCAGCATCGCTGTCGCTCCCACCAGGACGAGGCTCACGAGCACCCAGGCGAGGGCGAGCGCACGCGAGACCGCAGGGGGCGATTCCAGGCCACGGCGGCGACGCCACCATCCCTGGACCGCACCGCAGAAGACGATCACGGCGGCGATCAGCGTGCTGAGGACGGTGGCGAGCACGAATCGTTGATCGGCCCACCAGGGAGCGGTGGTCATGGTCTGCTGGAGAATGGCCTGATCGCTGCGCACCACGGTCACTCCCCCGTCCCCCGCGGTCACCGCGGCGAGGCATCCCGCCTCATCGCACCAGCGTCCGGGGGTGGCCGTGGGCGTCAGCCGCCGCCCGTCCAGGAGCACATCATCCCCCTCACGGGTGATGGCGATCTGTCCTGTGACCGTGCGCAGCAGCAGCTCCGGGCCCTGCCCGGCGAACAGACGCTGCTGGTGGACCCCGGTCGGGTCCGCCGGTGCGAGCGGCTCCGCCCAGGGCGGGACGATCGTGGGCATCCCGGCCTCCGGCATGGGGTCGCGCTCGGCACGGCCGGTCCGGGCGCTCCAGTCCGCGACGATCTCGAGAGCGGCCGCGGTGAAGGCAGCTGCCTGGGGGTCCTCGGTGGTGACGGCGGCGAAGACACCTATCCCCGCGTCGGGGACAAGGGCGAGCCAGGCCAGGCCGTTGGCACCGGCGTGCTCGAGCACCGGCACACCTGACCGCCAGCTCTCGAAGAACACCTGAGTGTGCCCGCCTCCCCCGTGTGGCGGACGGACCGCGACGGTGGTGGCGTGGTCGACCACCGGAGCGGGCAGCGGGCTGTCCTCAGCGGTCAGCGCGGACAGCAGGGCGGAGGCATCCTGCAGGGACCAGCTGAGCATCGCCGCAGGCTGCTCGGGCACGGCCGGCCAAGGGGTCGCGACCCATTGCTCGTCCTCACGGGCCATCAGCGCCACGTCCCCGGCGGAGCTCGCCCCGTCGAAGCGGGCGGTGTCGGCGCCGACGGGGCCCAGCACCCACTCCGCGGCGGCCTGCTCGAACGACGTGCTGGTGGCCTCCTCGATCATCGCGCCGAGCATAGTGTGCGCCTGCAGCGGTGAATAGTGCAGACCCACGTCGGCGGGATGGGCGAGCACCGGCGGGTTCTGCTCCAGCACCCCGTGCAGATCAGCAGGGGGCGGTTCGGGCAGATCCGGATGGGTCAGCAGCGGTTCGCTGAGCCCGGAGTGATGGGTCAACAGATGCCTTCCGGTGACGGGTGCGGCGACTGCGGAGTCGCGTCGGTCCCTCACGGGCACCTGATCGCGCACGTCCATATCGAGGTCCAGCAGTCCCTCGTGCTGCAGGCGCAGGGCGGTCAGGGAGGTGACCACCTTGGTGACCGACGCGACCGGGGTGCGGGATGCCGGGGTGAGCGGTGTGCGGGAGAGCGGATCCGCCCAGCCCTCGGCCTTGGTGAGCAGGGGCCCCTCGGGGCCGACGACGGTCACCATCGCCCCCGGGGTGGTGATGCCGACGTGCTCCTCCAGCAGGGCATCGATCTCCTGATGCAGCCCCTCAGCCCCGTCGCCCGCGCCCTCGAGGTCCGGAGGCGCCGCGACGCCGGACGGCAGCGTCACAGTGATCAGCGTCGTGACGAGCACGATCATCAGCAGCATCGTCCGACCTGCTGCAGGAAGGGGCGCGGAGGAGTTCATGCCAGCAGTGTGTTACCGGTGGTGCTCGGGTGCTTCCTCCGAAGGTGCCGAATCCAGCAGCCATGCCCCCGATCAGCGGGTAGGGCAGGAACTGGATCACCCGCACCGGCCGCACCTCCGTCGCGGTGGCGCGCTACCCCGCCACGAGGTCCCGGCGGCGCAGGAGCAGCAGACCGGCCACGACGAGGACGACCGCACCTCCGCCCATCACCGCGAGCGGTACGAGCGCGATCTCTTCGGAGGGGACCATGGCGATGTGCTCGAGGGGCGAGAGGTTCCGGGACCACTGGGGCAGGCCGAGCAGGTCGCCGAGGAAGGTGACCAGGGCCACCCAGATCACCACCAACCAGGCCAGGCCGGTGGCGCGCAACCGCAGCCCGAACAGTGCCAGCGCGAGCGCGCCGCACAGGGCGATCGCCGGGAGGTAGGCGAGGGAGGCCGCCGTCATCTCGCCGATCCAGCTCGTATCCTCCGTGGCCTGCCAGACGCCCAGGCCCACGCCGAGGCCGAGCAGCACCTGCATCACGGCCACCTCGAGAAGGACCACCACGAACCAGAGCAGGGCGAGCGCGGTGCGGGAGGTGCCGGCCAGCAGCAGTCCGGCGAGGCGGCCCTCGAGCTCCTCGGTGCGCATCCGCAGCACCCCGGAGACGATGAGCGCCACCGGCCCGACGGTGAGCATCGTCAGGACGAAGGCGGCGAAGGAACCGGTGAGGTCCTCCGCGGTGAGCGGAGCCCATTCCCCGATCGCCGGCATCTGCTCGACGAAATCCGTCAGAGAGGATGCCAACGAACCGAAGGCGACGGCGAAGAGGAACAGCCCGATGCCCCAGGCGACCATGCCGGGGGTGACCAGGCGACGGGCCAGTCCTCCCGGGGCGAGCAGGGCGGAGGAGGCCGCAGGGGACCCGGTGCGTGCCGAGCGCAGGCCCGCGCCCACATCACGTCGCCTCGACAGCGCAGCGGCGAGCACCAGCATCACCGCGACCGCCGCGAGCGAGACCAGCAGCGGCCACCAGCGCAGGTCGACGTAGACCCGGGTCTGCTGGGCCCAGGCCAGCGGAGAGAACCAGGACAGCCACGAGCCCTGACGGTCGAGCACATCGCCGATGCCCCGCACCATGAACGCGACCGCGAGCGTCCCCAGAGCCATCCCGCTGGCGGCCGCCGCGTTCTCGGTGATCTGTGCGGTGACCATCGCGATCGCAGCGAAGACCAGCCCTGTCAGCGCGGTCGCGAGCCCGAGAGCGAGCGAGTCGGTGGTCGGGCCGCCGCTGAGCAGCGCGCCCACGGTGACGGCGGCGCCCACGGCGAGGTTCGCGAGGGTGACGATCACCAGGGCGGCCAGCGGGGGCGCGAGCCTGCCCGTGGGCAGCGCCCTGATCATCTCCAGCCGGCCGGACTGCTCCTCCGCCCGGGTGTGGCGCACAGCCAGCAGCACGCTCATGATCGCTGCGGCGATGAGCACGTACAGCAGCAGCTCATTGGCGACCATCGCCCAGAAGGTGTAGCTGCCCTCGGCGAAGTACGGGCCGGTCATCATCACGGCAGAGGGATTGTCCAGCAGCATCGCCCGGGCATCGAGTGCACCCTGGTCGGGATAGGCCTCCTTCATGGCGAGGATCGAGGCGGGCACGAGGGCGAGCATCGCGAGCGTCCAGACGATGATCTGGCGGCGTGAGATCCGGCCGTAGAGCCGGACCAGGGATCCCAGCCCGGTCAGTGGTGAGGAACGTGCGATCTCGCGGCGATGGATGTGCGGGGCGTCGGGAACGGGGCGGGAGCCGACATCGGCGCTCATGACGTCTCCTCGGCCGAGGCGGCCTGCTCGGAGAGGTCGTCCCCGTAGTGGCGCAGGAACAGGTCCTCGAGCGAGGGCGGCGTGATGGTCAGCCCGCTGACCTCGCTCTGCGCGAGCACCGGCAGCACCTCATGGAGGGCGCTGTCGTCGATGTCGAACCGCAGCCGTCCGTGCTCGGCGACGAGGTCGTGGACACCGTCCATCGCGGCGAGGTGTGCGGAGTCCACGGTGGTGGTCGCCGCGACGGTCGAGCGGGTCAGATGCCGCAGCTGGTCAAGGGTGCCGGACTCGACGTCCTTCCCGGCGCGGATGATCGTCACGGTGTCGCAGAGCTTCT
>CAZHSL010000270.1:0-4160 GCA_964535185.1 uncultured Corynebacterium sp. | reverse complement strand
GGGTGACCGCCCGTCGGCGCCCCGCGGGTCGCGCCGCCCCGCGGGTCGCGCCGCCCCGCACCCGCCCCGCTCCTACACTGCTGTCATGCGCGGCCCCGAGCACGAGACGCCCCACGGCGAGACCCCATACTCGCCGACCTCGCTGCTGCGCGCCCTGACCGCGAACCCGTACAGCGTGGCACCGCTGCGCCCGCACCAGCATCCTGCGGCGGAGGCCGCCCCGCCGGACAACCGCTACACGCGGGCGATCACGCTGCTGCTGGCTCTGGTCCTCGGCTTCACGGTCGCCGTGTCCGTCCTCGACCTGCGGCGCGAGGCCGCTGCGGAGGACAGCCCTCGCACCTTGCTGGAGGCGGAGGTGCGCGAGACCCGCACCGAGGTGGAGCAGCTGGAGCAGCGCCGCGCCGAGCTCGAGGGGCAGATCGCCGACGCCCAGGCCTCGGTGCTGGAGAAGGGCGAGGTCGGCTCCGCGGAGCGGCTGGCGGCCTTCGAGAGCGCCGGCACCGGCGTGGCCCTGTCCGGCCCCGGCATCGTGCTGGAGATCGAGGACTCCGCGCCGCTGCCCGCGAGCCCCGGCGTCAGCAGCGGGACCGTCAACCGGGTGACCGACGGGGACCTGCAGATCGCCGTGAACGGACTGTGGGCCGCAGGCGCCGAGGCGGTGGCCGTCAACGGCCAGCGGGTCGGCCCCACCACCGCGATCCGCACCGCCGGCTCCGCCGTGCTGGTCGACTTCCGTCCGCTGTCCCCGCCCTACCGGATCACCGCCCTCGGCGAGCCCGAGACGCTGCAGGCGACGTTCGAGGAGTCGGAGTCGGGGGAGTACCTCCGGGAGATCTCCACCCGCTTCGGCATCCGCCGCTCCTGGGAGCAGGCCGAGGAGCTCTCCGTCCCGGCCCGGTCCAGCGGCACCCTGCGCGAGGCCGATGTCATCGAGGAGGGCGGCGAGGCCGCCTCCGAGACCGTGCCGAGCGAGCAGCCGGACACATCGTCGACCGCCGCCGCGCGCGGCACCGAGGAGGACTCCCCGTGATCGCCATCATCGGCCTGGCGCTGGGCCTCGTGCTGGGCGTGGTCGTCCAGCCCGACGTGCCCGCGCTCCTGCAGCCGTACCTGCCCATCGCCGTGGTCGCCGCACTCGACACCCTCGCCGGCGGTCTGCGGGCGAGCCTCGACGGCGCCTTCGACTCGCACGTGTTCATCACCTCGTTCCTGTTCAACGTGCTGATCGCGGCCTTCCTCGTGTTCCTCGGCGACCAGCTCGGCGTCGGCTCCCAGCTCTCCACGGCGGTGATCGTGGTGCTGGGCATCCGCATCTTCTCCAACGCCGCGGCGATCAGACGCCTGCTCTTCCGGTCATGAGCGACGGCACCCGCACCCCCTCCTCGACGCAGCAGCAGCGGCTGGTCTGGCGGCGCCTGGGCGACACCCTGCGGCCGCAGGCCTCGCTCGCCCAGGTGATCGTGGGGCTGCTGTGCCTGCTGCTGGGCCTGTCGATCGCCGCCCAGGTGCGCGGCAGCGAGGACTCGCTCGAGGGCGCCGGCCAGCAGGAGCTGGTGCGGCTGCTGGACGAGTCCGGCCGGCACAGCGCGGACCTCGAGGTCGAGAACGCGGAGCTCGAGCGCACGCTGGAGGCGCTGCGCGCCGGCCAGGAGGACGACGTCGCGGCGCAGAACGCCGCGGAGGACCGCCTGGAGGACCTCGAGATCCTCGCCGGGACCGCACCGGCCCATGGCCGCGGCATCGTCATCTCGATCGCCGATCCGCAGCGGGGCGTGCGCGCCCCCACCCTGCTGGGCGTCGTCCAGGAGCTGCGCAACGCCGGTGCGGAGGTGATCCAGATCGGGGACGTGCGGGTGGTCGCCTCGACCGCCATCACCACCGGCGAGGACGGGCGGCTCGAGGTCGACGGCACCGGGATCGACGCCCCGTACGTGGTGCGGGCGATCGGCGACCCCGCGGTGATGGAGCCGGCGCTGCAGATCCCCGGCGGCGCCGCGGACTCGGTCGCCGGCGACGGCGGGAGCCTCGCGACGATCGCGGACGAGGACGTGCGGATCGAGGCCACGGTGGAGCTCAGCGAGCCCGAGCATTCGCGAGTGGTCAAATGATCGTCAATTCTTCGCCCGACGTGGCCCGGAAGCCCCCGCAGGGCGGCCCGCGCATGCGAAGATGACGGTGCCGAATCCTCTGCGCCCATCGCACAGGATCCGCAGCAGGCCAGGAAGGGGTGCGCGGTGTCAGGGAACACCGAGTGGAACGACGAGAATCTCGACCACACGTCGAAGTTGAGCGCGATCTCGCCCAGCGACCCCGTGGACGACGCCGAGCCCGGCCTCTCGTCCCAGGATCGGCGGGCGATCGACAACCTCCCCCCGAGCAGCGCGCTGCTGATCGTGCGGAAGGGACCGAACCTCGGCGCCCGGTTCCTGCTGGATTCGGAGACCACCGTCGCGGGCCGTCACCCCAAGAGCGAGATCTTCCTCGACGACGTGACCGTCTCGCGCAAGCACGCCGCCTTCGTGCGCGATGGCGAGGGGTTCCTGGTGCGCGACCTGGGGTCGCTCAACGGCACCTACGTGGGCAAGGAGCGGGTCGACGAGGCCCGGCTGCAGTCCGGGCAGGACGTGCAGATCGGGAAGTACCGGCTCACCTACTACGTCTTCGACGGGACGGACTGACCTGATGCCGGCCTCCGCCTCGCGCAGGCCGAGCTCGTCCGCGGCCTCCCGGCTCAGCATCGGCCAGGTGCTCGAGATCCTGCGCGACGAGTTCCCGGACCTCGCGCACTCCAAGCTGCACTACCTCGAGTCCGAGGGGCTGATCTCCCCCGAGCGCACCCCCGCCGGCTACCGCAAGTACAGCCGCGAGGACGTCGACCGGCTCCGCTTCGTGCTGCGCGCCCAGCGCGACCGCTACTGGCCGCTGAAGGTGATCAAGGAGCATCTGCTCGAGCACGGCGTCGACTCCGAGGTCACCTCGATCGCCTCCCGGCCCGGTCCCAGCTCGACGCTGCAGGCCGTCCGCCTGGACCGTCGCGGCCTGGCCCGCGAGGCCGGGGTCGAGGAGGAGTTCCTCGTCGAGCTGGAGCAGTTCGGGATGCTGGCCGAGGGGCCGCTGTTCTACGGCGCCGCCGAGCTGGAGATCGTCACCTCCGCCCGCGACCTCGCCGATGTGGGCCTGCACCCCCGGCACCTGGTGATGCTCCGCACGGCCGCCGAGCGGGAGGCGCACATGATCCGCTCCGTCGCACGGCCGCGGTCGCGCCCCGGCGACTCCGCCGCGCGCGGCGAGGCCGAGGACTTCGCGCGCGACCTGGGGGAGTCGATGATCACGCTGCACGGCGCAGTGCTGAGGACGAAGCTCCGGGAGGGCTGAGCGCCCGGGCCGTCACCGGTCCGTGACCTTCGGGCGGCGAGTTGCTGTCGGTCGAGGGCCGCTTCACGCTACCCTGGGCAGGTGCTCTCATCCTTCCCCCTCGGAGAGCCGGAACCCGGAGGTAGACGTGAACGCCACCCGCGGCGAAGATCGCACTGAACAGACGACAGTCCCCGCCGAGCCCGCACAGGGCGTGCTCTTCGACGACGTGGTGGACACCCCGGGGGAGCTCGGCTACCGGGGCCCGGCCGCCTGCAAGGCCGCCGGCATCACCTACCGCCAGCTGGACTACTGGGCCCGCACCGGCCTGGTCGAGCCCGGCGTGCGCGCCGCGCACGGCTCCGGCAGCCAGCGCCTCTACGGCTTCCGCGACATCCTGGTGCTGAAGGTCGTCAAGCGCCTGCTGGACACCGGGGTCTCCCTCCAGCAGATCCGCGTCGCCGTCGGCGCCCTGCGCGAGCGCGGGATCGACGACCTCGCGGGCATCACCCTCATGAGCGACGGCGCCTCGGTGTACGAGTGCACCTCCGCCGAGGACGTCTTCGACCTGGTCCAGGGAGGCCAGGGCGTGTTCGGCATCGCCGTGGGCCGGGTCTGGCGCGAGGTCGAGAACGACCTGTCCGTGCTGCCGGGCGTGGATCCGGCCGATGACGCCGCCCTCGCTCTGCAGGACGAGCTGGCGGCGCGGCGTCGCTCCCGTCAGGCCGGCTGACCGCCGCGCCACGCACCGCACGACGACACGGCGAGCCCTGGGAAGGGGCTCGCCGTGTCGTCGTCTCGGG
>CAZHSL010000269.1:0-4161 GCA_964535185.1 uncultured Corynebacterium sp. | reverse complement strand
TGCCGCTGATGCTCGCGATCATCGGCGGGCCCGCGCAGCGCTTCGCCCCCTATGTGCAGCTGTTCCACGAGGCGAACGCGAAGCTCGGCAACGAGCGCCTGCCCGTCGGCGTCCACTCCCCCGGCCACATCGCGGCCGACGACGCGACGGCCCGGGAGCAGCTGGCCCCGCACTGGATCCACAACCGCAACGAGATCGGTCGCGAGCGCGGCTGGGGCCCCTCCGGCATCGCCGAGTTCGACGCGGAGATGCAGCACGGGGCGCTGTACGCGGGCTCGCCCGAGACCGTGGCCCGCAAGATCGCCGGGACGATCCGCGCCCTGGGCGTGAACCGCTTCGACCTCAAGTACGCGAACGGCCCCATGCCGCACGAACAGCTCATGGAGTCGATCCGGCTGTACGGCACCGAGGTGATCCCGCGGGTCCGGGAGCTGCTGGCGGAGCAGCTCGAGGCGGACTCGTCGCCCGACGGGCGCTGAGAGCGCGAGCCCCACCGGGTGCGCCCTCACCGCCCCGGGTCCTCCAGCAGTGTCGAGCGGAGTCGGAGCTCGGCCTCCCGGCGGCTGACGCCCTCCCGCGCCTCCCGCGCGAGCGCATGGCCGGATCCCGCCTCCGGCACGATCAGCGGAGGCAGGCGGCCGGGGACGGTCACCCGCACCGGCACGGACAGCGAGTCGCCGTGCCCCGGCAGTTCGCTGGCGAGGGTGCCGCGGTACTCGCCGCGGAAGCTCGGCTGCTCCCAGTGCTCCACCAGGTCGAGGTAGTCGTCGGCGCTCACCTGCGCCCACGACTGATGGACCAGCAGCGCCTCCTCCCCCTCGACGGGGAGGGAGAGATAGCCCGTCAGGTAGCAGTCGATCGAGCACCCGTTGTCGATCAGGCACAGCTCGTCGGTCGATCGCGTGCGCGTCAGCTGCTCCCAGCGGGACATCCGCAGCATCGCCTCGGGGCGGACAAACTCGATCACGGGCCAGGGGTTCGCCTCGGTGCCGTCGGTCCCCTCATGACGGCGGCCGCAGCCTGCGCAGTCGTAGTCGATGCCTGTCATCTCCAGCGCTCCTCCTCCCCTGCGACACCCTGCCGCGGGACGGGTCCACGCTAGGAATCTGCGGCGTCCCGTGCCCACGGCGGGCGCCGCTGTGTGGATCGGCAGGACGCGGGGAGGAACGGTGGGGCTCGTAGGATGGGGCGCCCGTCCGCCCCGCACACCGACCCGCACCACAGGAGGCTCCGTGCGCATGCCGATCCTCGACGCCCCGGTGCGCGTGCTCACCGCCGCCGAAGCGGCCGCGGCCCGTCGCGCGCACCAGGAGCGCGCCGATGCCCTCACCGCCGCGCACCGCGAGCGCAGGGCCCGCGGGGAGAAGCATGCGGTCGAGGACTTCCTGTTCACCTACTACCCGTTCTCCGCGGCGCGGCTGCGTCGCTGGCATCCGGGCTGGGAGATCGCCTACGACGCGGCGGCGGACGTCGGCGAGGACGGGACGAGCTCGATCACGGACGTCGACGGGGCCGGTCGCCGCTCGTGGTACCTCGACTCCCCCGGCGACGCCGGGGCGGTGGTGCGGCGCCGGGCGGACGTCGCCCGCTTCCTCACGGAGCGCGGCGATGCGCTGGACTTCATCGCGCGGCTGCTCTCCGCCTCCTCCCTCACGCGGCGCCGACCGCAGTTCGGGTGCTTCGGCCTGCACGAGTGGGCGATGGTGCACCGGGTGCCCGAGGGCGGGCAGCGCCACGAGGACCTCCCGCTGCGCCTGTCCCCGGCCGAGACCGACGCGGTCGTGGAGCGGGAGAACCTGGTGTGCTCCCACATCGACGCCTTCCGCTTCTTCACCCCGTCGGCCGCACCGCGCAATGCGTCGCAGCCCACGCGCGCCGCGCAGGTCGACAACGACAACCCGGCGTGCCTGCACGTGGGGATGGACCTGTACAAGTGGGCGATGAAGCTGACGCCGCTGGTGCCCTCCTCGCTCGTGCTCGACTGCTTCGAGCACGCCCGCGAGACGCGCGTGCTGGACATGGAGGCGAGCCCGTACGACGTACGGCCCCTCGGCTACGGCGTGGTGCCGATCGAGACCCCTGCGGGCAAGGCCGAGTACGTCCGGCGCCAGCGGGCGCTCGCGGCGAGGGCGGACGAGCTGAGGGAGGGCCTGCTGGCGGCGATCGCGGGCCTGCCCGGAGCGGATCGCTGAACGGCCGACGGGCCGGCACCCCGCAGGATGCCGGCCCGTCGACGGGGGCGCCGGCTCAGAGAGCGGCGGCCTCGGAGTACGCGTCCTGCGCGTCCTCACCGAAGTAGGGGCCGTACATGACATCGGCCTGGGCGGTGTAGCCGAAGCTGTTCACGGAGTTCTGCGTCCCGTCGTCCAGGAACCACGGACCGCCGGAGGAGCCGCCGGTCATGTCGCAGGGGATCCCCTGGGACAGGGTGCCGCCGATGGTGTCGTCCGCGGCGGCGCCGGAGCAGGACTCGAGGGACTCGCCGTCGAAGGGTGAGGCGGCCGGGTAGCCGTAGGCCGTGTAGTGCTCGCCGCGGGCCTGGTTGAAGGCGATCCCGGTGGTGCCGACCACGGACTCCAGGGTGCCCGATCCGCTGTCCGGGACGACCTTCGCGAAGGCCACGTCGTAGCTGATGTCCTCCTGCTGCACCCACTGGTCGGTGGAGACGAGGTCGGTCGCCGCCCAGGTGCCGTACGGAGCGGCGCCGTGGTCGTAGCCGGGGACGAACACCCAGTTGGTGGCCCAGGCGCCGGCGTCGTTGACGCAGTGCCCGGCGGTGGCCACGGTCGAGCCGTTGCCGGAGGCGACGGCGTTGCCGGAGCAGACGTAGTCCTGACCGCCCTGGGTGAAGAAGACCTTGCCGACCGTGTCCTGCCCGGCGGCCCGGTCCTGCGCGGACCCCGCCCTGCCCTCGGGCGTCGCGGCCTGCACGCCCGGGACGGTCATCGGGTCGCCGACCTCGACGTCGGCGCTCGCCCCCGCACCGTCGGGCGCGATCTCGTCGGCCGGCTGCGCGTCCTCCATGCGCTCCGGGGTCCAGTAGTCGTGGGCGACGTCCTGCGAGGAGGCGGAGACGGTGGCGCGTTCGGTGTCATCGGTCCCGTCGGCGGTGGCGAGGCCGGCGCCGCCCAGGGTGAGGGCGGCGGCGAGGGACACGCCGCCCAGTGCCCGGGTGCAGCGGCTGAGGAGTGCTGTGCGCATGAGGGATGCCTTTCTGCGGGGATCGCGGGGGATCGGGGAGGGGAACGGCGCGGTGGCGCCGTGGCGGCACGCTATGCCATGTGACCCGCGCCACTGCGTCCGTTCATTCCGTGACGTCGCAAACGTCCGGATCGGCGATCCCCCGCGCAGCTACTGATCGGTAGCGGGTGAGCTCACGGACCCATCCCCCGACCGGTCGTCATCGGCGCTGGTCCTCGGCTCGGGCCGGCCGCTCGTCCCGTCCGGCGAAGCCGTGCCGGATTCCCGATTGTCACGATCCGGTAACGAACGCTCGAGCGGGGCGGGGACGGCGCGGCGGCGGCGCTCCTCGTCCCAGTGCGCGAGCGCTCCCTCCCCGGCGCGCTCGGCCGGGGTGAGGCGGGCATCCTGAGAGCGTCGTGCGGGCATCGTCGTCCTTCCGTCGGGACTCGAGGGTAGCGGGGCCCGGGCTGCGGGACGGCCCTGCCTGGCAGACTGGGGCCATGCCGATCCTGCTGCCGTTCCTGCCCGAGAGCTCCACCGATGCCGGACAGGACGCGATCGTCGACGGCTTCGTCGCGGCCCAGGAGTCCGTCGGCCGCACTCTGTACCCGCACCAGGAGGAGGCGCTGCTGGCGATCGCGGCAGGCGATCACGTCATCGCGGCCACCCCCACCGGCTCGGGGAAGACGACGATCGCGTACTCCGCGATCTTCGCCGCCATGGCACGCGGTCAGCGCTCGTACTACACCGCTCCTATCAAAGCCCTGGTGAGCGAGAAGTTCTTCGACCTCGTCGCCCAGTTCGGGGCGGAGAACGTGGGGATGATGACCGGCGACTCGGCGGTCAACCACGACGCCCCGATCATCGTGTGCACGGCGGAGATATTCGCCAACCACGCCCTGCGGGACGGGCCCGGCAGCGACGTGGGCCTGGCGGTGATGGACGAGTTCCACTACTACGGCGATCCGCAGCGCGGCT
>CAZHSL010000268.1:0-4175 GCA_964535185.1 uncultured Corynebacterium sp. | reverse complement strand
TGACCCCGGAGGAGCGCCTGCTGCGCGCGATCTTCGGTGAGAAGGCCCGCGAGGTGCGCGACACCTCGCTGCGCGTCCCCCACGGCGAGACCGGCACCGTCATCGGCGTGCAGGTGTTCGACGACGACGAGGACGGGGACATCCTGCCCACCGGCGTCAACGAGATGGTGCGCGTCTACGTCGCGCAGAAGCGCAAGATCACCGACGGCGACAAGCTCGCCGGCCGTCACGGCAACAAGGGCGTCATCGCGAAGATCCTGCCGGTCGAGGACATGCCGTTCCTGGAGGACGGCACCCCGATCGACATCATCCTCAACCCGATGGGCGTGCCTGGCCGTATGAACATCGGCCAGGTCATGGAGACCCACCTGGGCTGGGTCGCCAAGGCCGGCTGGGACCTGGACCCCTCGGACCCGACGGCGAAGGACCTGCCGGAGAGCGCGCTGCACGGCGATCCCGACACCCCGGTCGCCGTCCCCGTCTTCGACGGCCTCACGGCCGACGAGGTCACCGGCCTGATCGCCAACCACCGTCCGAACCGCGACGGCGAGCGGATGGTCAAGGAGGACGGCAAGGCGCGTCTGTTCGACGGCCGCTCCGGCGAGCCGTTCCCGGACCCGATCTCCGTGGGCTACATGTACATGCTGAAGCTCCACCACCTGGTGGACGACAAGCTGCACGCGCGCTCGACGGGCCCGTACTCGATGATCACGCAGCAGCCGCTGGGCGGTAAGGCCCAGTTCGGCGGCCAGCGCTTCGGCGAGATGGAGGTGTGGGCCCTCGAGGCCTACGGCGCCGCGTACGCCCTGCAGGAGCTGCTGACGATCAAGTCCGACGACATCGCCGGCCGCGTGAAGGTCTACGAGGCGATCGTCAAGGGCGAGAACATCCCCGAGCCCGGCATCCCGGAGTCCTTCCGCGTGCTGCTCAAGGAGATGCAGTCCCTGTGCCTGAACGTCGAGGTGCTGTCCAGCGACGGCACCGCCCAGGACGTCAAGGAGAGCGACGAGGAGGTCTTCCGCGCCGCGGAGGAGCTCGGCATCGACCTGTCCCGCCGACCCCACGAGGGCGTCGGCTCCATCGAAGAGGTCTGAGGGGCGCGGGCTCGGGAGGCGCCGTCCCGCCGCGTGACGCGGTGACCGCCCCCGAGCCCCACCCTCGACCCCGTTCCCTCAGACACACACTCTTCCGATCGAGAGAAGGACACCTGTGATCGACGTCAACACCTTCGACGAGCTGCGCATCGGTCTCGCCACCGCCGATGACATCCGCAGCTGGTCCCACGGCGAGGTCAAGAAGCCGGAGACCATCAACTACCGCACCCTCAAGCCCGAGAAGGACGGCCTGTTCTGCGAGCGCATCTTCGGCCCCACCCGGGACTGGGAGTGCTACTGCGGCAAGTACAAGCGCGTGCGCTTCAAGGGCATCATCTGCGAGCGCTGCGGCGTGGAGGTCACTAAGTCCTCCGTGCGCCGTGAGCGCATGGCGCACGTAGAGCTGGCCGCTCCCGTCACCCACATCTGGTACTTCAAGGGCGTGCCCAGCCGCCTGGGCTACCTGCTCGATCTCGCGCCGAAGGATCTCGAGAAGATCATCTACTTCGCCGCGTACATGATCACCGACGTGGACGAGCAGGCCCGCCACGACGACATGCCGGATCTGCAGGCGCGCTTCGATCTCGAGGTCAAGGAGCTCGAGAACGAGCGGGACTCCGCGATCAACGATCGTGCGCTGTCCGCCGAGAAGGATCTCGCCCAGCTCGAGGAGGAGGGCGCCAAGGCCGACGCGAAGCGCAAGGTCCGCGACTCCGGTGAGCGCGAGCAGGCGCAGATCCGCAAGAAGTACGACGCGGAGATCGACCGCATCACCCGCATCTGGGAGCGCTTCAAGACCCTCAAGGTCGCCGACCTCGAGGGCGATGAGCAGCTCTACCGGGCGATGAAGCTGCGCTACGGCACCTACTTCGAGGGCGGCATGGGCGCCGAGGCGCTCCAGCGTCGTCTGCGCGACTTCGACCTCGAGGCCGAGTCCGTGCAGCTGCGCGAGATCATCGCGACCGGCAAGGGACAGAAGAAGGCCCGTGCGCTCAAGCGCCTCAAGGTCGTCTCCGCGTTCCTGACCACCACCAACTCGCCCGTCGGCATGGTGCTGGACGCCGTCCCGGTGATCCCGCCGGACCTGCGCCCGATGGTGCAGCTGGACGGCGGCCGCTTCGCGACCTCCGACCTCAACGACCTGTACCGCCGCGTGATCAACCGCAACAACCGCCTCAAGCGGCTGCTGGACCTCGGCGCTCCCGAGATCATCGTGAACAACGAGAAGCGCATGCTGCAGGAGTCGGTCGACTCGCTGTTCGACAACGGCCGTCGCGGCCGCCCGGTCACCGGGCCGGGCAACCGCCCGCTGAAGTCGCTCTCGGACATGCTCAAGGGCAAGCAGGGGCGCTTCCGCCAGAACCTGCTGGGCAAGCGTGTGGACTACTCCGCCCGCTCCGTCATCGTCAACGGCCCGCAGCTGAACCTGCACCAGTGCGGCCTGCCCAAGGGCATGGCGCTGGAGCTGTTCAAGCCCTTCGTCATGAAGCGTCTGGTCGAGCTCAGCCACGCCCAGAACGTCAAGGCCGCCAAGCGGATGGTCGAGCGTGCGCGCCCCGAGGTGTGGGACGTGCTCGAGGAGGTCATCACCGAGCACCCGGTGCTGCTGAACCGTGCGCCCACCCTGCACCGTCTGGGCATCCAGGCGTTCGAGCCGCAGCTGGTGGAGGGCAAGGCCATCCATCTGCACCCGCTCGTGTGCGCCGCGTTCAACGCGGACTTCGACGGCGACCAGATGGCCGTGCACCTGCCGCTGTCGGCGGAGGCGCAGGCCGAGGCCCGCATCCTGATGCTGTCCAGCAACAACATCCTCAAGCCGTCCGACGGCCGGCCCGTGACCATGCCCGCGCAGGACATGATCATCGGCCTGTACCACCTCACCACCGTGCGTGAGGAGACGGCGGGCGCCGGTCGCCACTTCGCCTCCGAGGCCGAGGCCATCATGGCCTTCGACCGCGGCGAGCTGCACCTGAACGCCCCGGTGTCGATCCGCTTCACGGACATCGCGCCGCCGAGCGACTGGGAGGCCCCCGAGGGCTGGACCGAGGGCGACCCGATCGTCCTGACCACCACCCTGGGCACCGTCTACTTCAACGAGACGCTGCCGGTGGACTTCCCGTTCGTGCAGGGCCAGGTCGGCAAGAAGCGCCTGGGCGGGATCGTCAACGCCCTCGCGGAGCGCTACGACAAGGGCCAGGTCGCCGCGTCCCTGGACGCGCTGAAGACCTACGGCTTCTCGTGGTCGACCCGCTCCGGTGCGTCGTTCGCGCTGTCCGACGTGGTGACCCCGCCGAACAAGGCGGAGATCATCGCGAAGTACGAGGAGAAGAACGCCCAGATCCAGGAGAACCGCGACCTGGGCCTCATCTCCGAGCACGAGCGCAACATGGAGCTCATCGACATCTGGACCGAGGCGACCAACGAGGTCGACCAGGCGATGCGCGAGAACTTCGAGGCGACCAACACGATCTACCGGATGGTGGACTCGGGCGCTCGAGGCAACTGGATGCAGGTCCGCCAGATCGCCGGCATGCGCGGCCTGGTGAACAACCCCAAGGGTGAGATCATCCCGCGTCCGATCCTCTCCAACTACAAGGAGGGGCTCTCGGTCCTGGAGTACTTCATCGCCTCGCACGGCTCCCGCAAGGGCCTGGCGGACACCGCGCTGAAGACTGCCCAGTCGGGCTACCTGACCCGTCGTCTGGTGGACGTCTCGCAGGACGTCATCGTCCGCGAGGACGACTGCGGCACCACCAAGGGTCTCGTCCTGCCGATCGCGGTCGAGGAGGGCGGCGTGCTGCGCCCCCACGAGCACGCGGAGTCCACGGTCTACGGACGCGTCCTCGCGACCGCCGCGATCGGTGCCGACGGCACCGAGGCGGCACCGGCGGGCACCGAGCTCGGTGACGTGCTCATCGAGCAGCTGGTCGAGGCCGGTGTGCGCGAGGCGAAGATCCGCTCCGTGCTGACCTGCGACTCGGCGGTGGGCACCTGCGCCCAGTGCTACGGCAAGTCGCTCGCCACCGGCCAGCTGGTCGACATCGGCGAGGCCGTCGGCATCGTCGCGGCCCAGTCGATCGG
>CAZHSL010000267.1:0-4181 GCA_964535185.1 uncultured Corynebacterium sp. | reverse complement strand
AGAAGTCCCAGTCGTCGTCCTCGGTCTCGACGGCCTTGCCCATGACATAGCTCGAGCCGGAGCCGGAGAAGAAGTCGTGGTTCTCGTCCGCGTTCGGGGAGAGCGAGGCGAGGATGGCCGGGTTCACCTGGGTGGCCTCCTGCGGGAACAGGCCCTCGTAGCCGAGGTTCATCAGCGCCTTGTTGGCGTTGTAGCGCAGGAACACCTTGACGTCCTCGGTCCAGCCGACGGCGTCGTAGAGGTCCTCGGTGTAGACCTCCTCGTTCTCGTACAGCTCCAGCAGCAGCGAGAAGGTGTAGTCCTTCAGCTCGGCCTTGCGCTCGGCGGAGAGCTTCTCGACGGCCTTCTGGTACTTGTAGCCGATGTAGTAGCCGTGGACCGCCTCGTCACGGATGATCAGACGGATGATGTCGGCGGTGTTGGTCAGCTCGCCGTGGCTGGAATAGCGCATCGGCAGGTAGAAGCCGGAGTAGAACAGGAACGACTCCAGCAGCACGGAGGCGACCTTGCGCTTCTCCGGGTCGTCGCCCTCGTAGTAGCTCATGATGATCTGAGCCTTCTTCTGGAGCTGCTCGTTCGTGGCGCCCCAGTGGAAGGCCTCGTCGATCTGCTTGGTGCTCGCCAGCGTCGAGAAGATCTGCGAATAGGACTTCGCGTGCACCGACTCCATGAACGCGATGTTGGTGTACACCGCCTCCTCGTGCGGGGTGACGGCGTCCGGGATCAGCGAGATCGCGCCCACGGTGCCCTGCACGGTGTCCAGCAGGGTCAGCCCCGTGAACACGCGCATCGTCATCTTCTGCTCCTCCTCGGAGCGGCGGCCCCACGACTGGATGTCGTTGGACAGCGGCACCTTCTCGGGCAGCCAGAAGTTCCCGGTGAGGCGGTCCCACACCTCCTGGTCCTTGGGGTCGGGGATCCGGTTCCAGTTAATGGCCTGGATCGTCGTGTTCAGGTGATCGTTCACCGCATCCTCACAGTCGTCGAAGGGGGTCGTCCGGTCGGCGCAGCGGCGCTCGGGACCGTTCCCCGCCAGTCTAGGCATCAGGCGGTGCCCGGCGGGCATCCGGCAGGCCGACGGCGCGGTGGCAATGCCCACCCCGTCGCGGAAGGCGCCCTTGACCCCTGGGCGGAGCGTGCATGACAGGAGCACAGGGCATCCATGACGGGGCACCGACGTTCGTCGCATGTGCTCGCAGGCCCCGGTGACTATGTTCGAGGGGACGATCGCATCGCCGGGCTCCCCGGCTGCGCGCCGCTTCTGCGAAAGGTCCGCCGTGAACAGCTCGGCCGCCCTGCCCTCCCCGGACCGCACCGCCGCCTCCTCGCCCCCGCCCTATCGCGACGGAGCACCGACCCGCTCCCTGGCCCCGGACATCGCGCGCGGTCTGATGCTCGCGCTGATCGCGATCGCGAACGTGGCCTGGTTCCTGTGGGGCCATGAGGGCGGCGTGGGCATGACCCCGCATGTGCCGGCGCTGGGGCCGCTGGACTCCGCGGTGCAGTTCGTGATGACGGTCGCGGTGGACCATCGGGCGATGCCGCTATTCGCGTTCCTGTTCGGCTACGGCATGGTGCAGTTCTACCGCTCGCGCCTCGACCGCGGGATGGAGCCGCGCGTGGTCCGGCTGATGATGCGCCGGCGCCACTGGGCGATGCTGCTGCTGGGGTTCGCGCATGCGGCGCTGCTGTTCTACGGGGACATCCTCGGCGCTTACGCGATCGCGGCCCTGCTGTGGGTGTGGATGCTCTTCGGTCGGCGCACACGCACCCTGATCGCGTGGGCCTCGGTGATCGGCGGGCTGCTCGTGTTCTACGCCCTGTTCAGCGTGGTCGGCGCGCTCGGGATCCTGTTCTTCGCCCCGCCCGAGGTGCTCGAGCAGATGCAGCAGTCCGGAGCCACCGGCTTCACCAACGACTGGATCCGGGATCTGGCCTACGGTCAGCCGTACCTCATCAGCATGCTCTACCGGCCGTTGATGTGGAGCGTCAGCAGCGTGCCGTTAGCTCTCTTCGGGGCAGTGCTGCCGATCCTGCTGGGCTGGATCGCGGCCCGCGCCCGCCTGCTCGACGAGCCCTGGCGGCACACCCGCGCCCTGAAGCGTCTCGCCGTGGCGGGGATCGGCCTCGGCTGGCTGACCGGCCTGCCGGATGCCCTGGTGATCATCGGCGTCCTCCCGATGCCGGAGGCGCTCGGCTGGGCCTTCTACGGACTGAACATGGCCGGCGGGATGTGCTGCGGCATCGGCTACGCCGCTGCCTTCGGCCTGCTCGCGCTGCGGCTCGAGAAGCGGCCGACGCTCCCGCCGTCGGCCCCGCTGGAGACCTCGGAGCGCAGAGCGCTGCGCGCCGAGCGCGCGGCGGCCCACGCGGCGCTGACCCCCGCCCAGCGCGCCTACGGGGAGCCTGCTACCGAGGCGCCGCCCGCCGCCGGTTCGCCGACGGGCCTGATGCGGGCGCTCTCGGCGGTGGGGCAGCGCTCGCTGACCTTCTACCTGTTCCAGTCGCTGCTGCTGGCACCGCTGATGGCCGGGTGGGGGCTGGGGCTGGGGCCGCACGTGGGCACGGCCTCGTCCGTGGGGATCGCGCTGTGCGTCTGGCTACTCTCGCTGCCGCTCGCAGCCTGGATGGACTCGCGCGGCATGCGCGGACCCGCCGAGGCGCTGCTGCGCCGGATGACCTACGGGAAGCACGATCCCCGCGCCCGGTCCTGAGAGGACCGTGCCCGGGGAGCGTGGCGGGCTGCGCGATCAGCCGATCGCGGAAGCGGCTCCGTAGAGCGCCAGCGACAGGATGAAGCCGATGATGGCCATCGCGCCCTGGATCACGGTCCAGGTGGAGAGGGTCTGCTTCATGTCCATCCCGAAGAAGCGGCTGACCAGCCAGAAACCGGAATCGTTGACGTGGGAGAAGCCCACCGAGCCCGCGGACATCGCCATCACGATCGCCACGATCTCGAGCTGGGAGAAGTCGCCGGCGGCGATCACTCCCACCATCAGGGAGGCGGCGGTGGTCAGGGCCACGGTGGCGGAGCCCTGGGCGATGCGGACGATCTGCGCGATCAGGAACGCCGCCACGATCACCGGCAGGCCGATGTCGTTCAGGGATCCGGCGACGGCGTCACCGATCCCGGTCAGGCGCAGCACCCCGCCGAACATGCCGCCGGCACCGGTGACCAGCACCACCGAGCAGATCGGGCCGAGGGCGGAGTCCGCGATCTTCTCGATCAGGGAGCCCTTCTTGCCCGCGCCCCAGCCGAGCACGAACATCGAGACCACCACGGTGATCAGCAGCGCGATCGGGGTCTCGCCCAGCAGGCGCAGCCCGGAGACGAGCGGGTCGCCGAGGAAGGCCTCGGAGTCGGGGCGCGTGGCTCCCACTGTGTTCAACCCGGTGTTGAACAGGATCAGCACCAGCGGCAGGAGCAGCAGGCCCACGATCGTGGGCACGCGAGGGCTGGACTCGAAGCCGGTCTTCTCGGAGGTGCTGTCGAGGATCGTGGGGATGGGGACATCCAGCCGCATGCCGAGCCGCGGTGCGATGAGCACGCCCACCAGGTACCAGATGATCACCGCGAACACGAGGCCCACCAGCATCACCAGGCCGATGTCCGCGCCCACGATGGTGGAGGCGGCCACCGGGCCGGGGTGCGGCGGGGCGAAGATGTGCATCGCGCTGAACGCCACTGCGGAGGGCAGGGCGATCGACAGGAACGACCCGCCCACGCGCCGGGCGACGGCGTAGATGATCGGCAGCATCACCACCAGGCCGGCGTCGAAGAAGATGGGGAAGCCCATCAGCAGGCTCGCCAGGGACAGGCCGAGCCCGGCTCGCTTCTCGCCCACCAAGTCGATCATCCTGTCGGCGAGCAGCTGCGCGCCGCCGGACGTCTCAATCATCCTGCCGAGCATCGCGCCGAGCGCGACCAGCAGCATCACGTTGCCGAGGGTGGAGTTGAAGCCGAAGCCGAGCGCGTCCATGAGGCTGCCGGGCGCGATGCCGGCGATGAGCGCGGTGCCGATCGAGGTGATCATCAGTGCGAGGAAGGCGTGCATCTTGAACGCCATGATCATGACCAGGAGCACGGCGACCGCGGCGGCTGCCAGGAACAGCAGCCCTCCGGTGCCGAGCTCCCAGTTCATGGCGAGATCCAGCTCGTCCATGAGGAGCTCCTAGGGAAG
>CAZHSL010000266.1:0-4209 GCA_964535185.1 uncultured Corynebacterium sp. | reverse complement strand
CGCAGCCGGCGCGCGAGCTGGACCCGCGAGAACCCGGCCGCGCCCTGGGCGCTGGAGGCTCCCGCCCGCGCTCCCGCGGGCTGAGGGGCCGCCCTCTACCGGCGCGTGGACTCGCGCTCCTCGAGACGGAAGGCGATGACCTCCCGGCGATGATCCTCCGCCCGGCGCTCCCCGCGCAGGCGCGTCAGCAGCAGCTCGACCGGGACCCGTGCCAGCGCCGCATGGTCGGGGACGACGGAGGACAGCGACGGGGTCGAGTACCGGCCCAGGTCGAGGCCGTCGAAGCCGATCACCTTCACGTCCTCGGGCACGCGCAGCCCGCGCTCGTGGAGGGCGCGCAGGACGCCGACAGCGAGCACGTCGGTGGCGCAGAAGATGCCGTCCGTGCGGGGATGCTCCTCGAGCAGCTCATGGGCGGCGGCCGCCCCTCCCGCGAAGGTGTACGGCGCGGGCAACACCGCCGACGCCACGAGGGGGAGGGCGCGGTCCTCGAGCGCGCGGCGGTATCCCTGTGCCCGGACGGACAGCACGTCCTCGTGGCCCTGCGGGGTGCTGCGCCCGCCGATCATACCCGGCCGGGTGCAGCCGGCGTCCAGGAGATGCGTCGTCGCGGCCCGCGCCCCGTCGACATTGGACAGCAGCACCTGATCGAACCCCTCGTCGTACTCGCGCTCCGAGAGCACCACGACGGGGTGCCGCCCGCGCAGCAGCGGGAGGTCGTGCTCGTCGAGATGGGCGGAGTGGAGGATCAGCCCGTCGTGGTCGCGCAGCAGGGAGTGCGTGATCGCGTCCAGCTCGCCGGCGCGCCGATGTCCCGTCAGCTCGATGACCGGGTCGTAGCCGGCCCGGGCCACCTGCTCGGCGAGGGCCGCGCTGATCATGCCCTCGTAGGGGCTGGCCACGGTCGAGACCGCGATCGCGATGATCCCGGAGCGTCCGCGGCGCAGCCCGCGGGCGGCGGTGTTCATCCGGTAGCCGAGCTCCGTGATCGCCGCGAGCACCCGCGCCCGGGTCTCGGGGCGCACGTTCTCGTGACCGTTGACCACGTTGGAGACCGTCATGGGGGAGACCCCCGCTCGTCGAGCGACGTCGCGCATGGTCGCCACGATGAGAGCTCCTCCCGGGTCGGTCTCGCAGAGAGTCGGAACCCCATCTTACGGAGACGAGCGGCTTTTATCGATATAACATCGGGTGATGACCACTGCGGCCACCCCGTCCCTGTTCCCCCTCGAGAGCGTCCGGCTGCGGGAGGGGCTCTTCGCCGCGGCGCAGCGCACCGACCTGGAGTACCTCCTCGGCCTCGAGGCGGAGCGCCTGCTCGCCCCGTTCCGCCGCGAGGCCGGGATCGCGACGACCGCCGAGCCGTACGGGAACTGGGAGTCGATGGGCCTGGACGGGCACATCGGCGGGCACGCGCTCGCGGCGGCCTCCCTGATGTGGGCCGCCACCGGGGACGAGCGCGCCGCGGAGCTGGCGCGGCAGCTCGTCGAGGGGCTGCGCGAGTGCCAGGAGCGCCTCGGCACCGGCTACGTGGGCGGCATCCCCGGCGGCACCGAGCTCTGGGCGCAGATCCGGACCATCGCCTCCCAGGCCCAGACCTGGGACCTCGGGGGCGCCTGGGTGCCCTGGTACAACCTGCACAAGACCTTCGCCGGGCTGATCGAGGCGGTGCGCCACGCCCCGGCAGGAACCGCCTCCTGCGCGCTCGAGGTGCTGCGGGGGCTCGGGGACTGGGGCGCCCGGCTCGGCGAGCAGCTCGACGACGAGGCCTTCGCCCGCATGCTCCGCACGGAGTTCGGCGGCATGTGCGCCGCCTACGCCGACCTCGCGGAGATCACGGGCGAGGAGCGCCACGCGCGGATGGCGCGCCGGTTCGCCGACGAGTCGCTCCTGGCCCCGCTGCGCGCAGGGCGGGACGAGCTCGACGGGATGCACGCCAACACGCAGATCGCGAAGGTGATCGGCTGGCCCGCCCTCGGTGAGACCGCCGCCGCGGAGACCTTCGTGCGGACCGTCCTGGAGCGGCGGACCCTCGCCTTCGGCGGTAACTCCGTGGCGGAGCACTTCACCTCCGAGCCGCTCGCGCACGTCACCGACCGGGAGGGCCCGGAATCGTGCAACACCGTCAACATGCTCGAGGCGGAGCAGCGGCTCTACGAGCACGGCGGCGGCCGCTGGCTGTTCGACGCGATCGAGCGCCAGCTGGTGGGCCACGTCCTGTCCGCGCAGCACCCGGAGGGCGGGTTCGTCTACTTCACCCCGGCCCGCCCGGGCCACTACCGCGTCTACTCCACCCGCGAGAACGGCATGTGGTGCTGCGTGGGCACGGGACTGGAGGTGTATGCGCGCACCGGCCGCTTCACCTTCGCGGCCCAGGGCGGGGACCTGCTCGTGAACCTGCCGCTGCCCGCCTCCCTCCGCTGGGACGAGCAGGGGATCGCCGCCCATCTCGACTCCCCGTACCCGCGGCCCGCGCCCGAGACCCCGGTGACCCTGCGGATCGAGGCGGACGCCCCGAGCGACGTCGCCGTGCACGTCCGGGTGCCCGCCTGGGCGACGACACCCCCGACCGTGAGCGTCGACGGCCAGGACGTCACCGCCCACGCCGAGCTCGACGGCTACGTCACGGTGCGCAGGCGCTGGCAGGGCGGCGAGGTGCTGCGGTGGACGCTGCACGCCGGGCCGTCCTGGGAGCCGCTGCCGGGGGAGGACAGCTGGGGCTCGCTGCGGTGGGGTCCCGTCGTGCTCGCCGCCCGCGACGGCGAGGAGGACCTCGCGGGCCTGTGGGCGGACGATTCGCGCATGGGGCACGTCGCCCACGGACCGCTGCGCCGCCTCAGCTCGACGCCCGTGCTCCTCGGCACGCCCGCGCAGATCGCCTCCCGGCTCCGTCCCCTCGCCGACGGCGGCTTCGAGCTGCACCGGCCCGACGGCCCTCCGCTCACCCTCGAACCCTTCTACGACGTGCACGAGAGCCGATACACGCTCTGCTTCCCGCACGCCCCCGACCCCGCTGCCGCACAGCTGCGGCGCGAGGAGCTCGCGCGGATCGACGCCGCGCAGCTCGACCGCGCCGCCCGGACCGTCGACGCGGTCGCCTGCGGGCAGCAGCAGCCGGAGACGGAGCACGCCTACCGCGGCACGGCGGCGCGCTCCGGGGTGACCGACGGACGGCAGTGGCGGGCCACGCACGAGGAGTTCTCCTACCTGCTCGCCGATCCCGCGCAGCGGGCGACGACGCTGCGCGTCACCTACCTGGCCGCCCCCGGCCGGGCCCAGGTGCTCGTGGACGGCGACGAGGTCGGGACGCTCGACAGCGGGGGCGCGGAGCACGAGATCCGGGACGTGGAGTTCCCGGTGCCCCGCGGCACGCACCGCGTGGCCGTCCGCGCGCTCGACGACGGGGGCGAGACGCCGCCCGTCCTCGAGCTGCTCCTGCTCGGCGAGGGCTGAACCGGCGCAGCGCCTCCCCGCGCCGGGGCGGCCCGGGCGATGTCGCGCGCCGCAGCGGCTGACATCGCTCTTGACATCAGTGTGTATCGATAAAATACTGGGCGGCGGCAACCTCCCGGGCCCTGTCCGGCGAGGCGTCCCTCGTACCGCGATCACAGGAGATCCCCTTGACCGTCAACCGCCGACGTTCTCTGACCACCGCCCTCGTCTCCAGCCTGCAGGCACCCGCCGCGGGCGAGACCGCCCCTGGCAACGCTGCCGCCGCCACCGACGGGACCGGAGCGGCGCCGGTCAGCGGCGGCCCGGCCCGCGTCGTCGTCGACCTCGACCGCCCCGGCGACACGATCAGCCGGCACGTCTACGGCCATTTCGCCGAGCACCTGGGCCGCTGCATCTACGGCGGCTTCTACGTGGGCGAGGACTCCCAGATCCCGAACACGCGTGGCATCCGCGATGACGTGGTCGAGGCGCTGCGTGCGCTGCAGATCCCGAACCTGCGCTGGCCCGGCGGCTGCTTCGCCGACGACTACCACTGGCGCGACGGCATCGGCCCGCGCGAGGAGCGGCCCCGCATGGTCAACTCGCACTGGGGCGACGTGGTCGAGGACAACTCCTTCGGCACCCATGAGTTCATGGACCTCGTGGAGCTGCTGGACACCGAGGCGTACGTCAACGGGAACGTCGGCTCCGGCACGGTCGTGGAGATGAGCGAGTGGATCGAGTACCTCACCCGCGCCGACGACTCCCCGATGGCGT
>CAZHSL010000265.1:2242-4211 GCA_964535185.1 uncultured Corynebacterium sp. | reverse complement strand
TTCGGCCAGTACAAGCGCCTGACCAACCGCTACGAGGCGGGCGTGCTCACCGGCAAGGGCCTGGACTGGGGCGGCTCCCTCGTGCGCAAGGAGGCCACCGGCTACGGCGCGGCGATCTTCGCCGACGAGATGCTGAAGGCCCGCGGCTCGTCCGTGGACGGCCGCCGTGTGGCCGTCTCCGGTTCGGGCAACGTCGCGCTGTACGCGATCGAGAAGGTCGCCCAGCTCGGCGGCGTCCCCGTCACCGCCTCGGACTCCTCCGGCTACGTCGTCGACGAGAACGGCATCGACCTCGATCTGCTGCAGCAGATCAAGGAGGTCGAGCGCGGCCGCATCCACGAGTACGCCGAGCGCCGCGGCAGCGGGGCCCGCTTCGTGCGGGGCGGCAGCGTCTGGGACGTCCCGGCGGACATCGCCCTGCCCAGCGCGACCCAGAACGAGCTCGACATCGACGCCGCGCGCACCCTGGTCAAGAACGGCGTGCAGGCCGTGTCCGAGGGCGCGAACATGCCCTGCACCCCGGAGGCCGTCTCCGTGTTCCGCGAGGCCGACGTCGCCTTCGGGCCGGGCAAGGCCGCGAACGCCGGCGGCGTGGCCACCAGTGCGCTCGAGATGCAGCAGAACGCCAGCCGCGACGCCTGGAGCTTCGAGCACACCGAGCAGCGCCTGACCGAGATCATGAAGGGCATCCACGCCACCTGCCTGGAGACCGCCGAGGAGGTGGGCCGCCCCGGCGACTACGTGGTGGGCGCCAACGTCGCGGGCTTCCGCAAGGTGGCCGACGCGATGATCGCCTTCGGCGTCATCTGAGCCGACCCCGGACCAGCCCCACCGGCCCCCGCCCCGTCCCCGACGGCGCGGGGGCCGGTGTCGTGTGCCGTCGGTGCCGTGGGCGGGCGCCGCATGGCCCCGGGGATCGTCTGATTCCGAGCCACCAGCGCGCCGGATCCGGCTCAGAACCTGACGATTCTGCGCCGGTGAGCGGGGTGAGGCCGGGCGGCCCGCGCCACGCCGGCTCTGGCCACGACCCGGTCCGCACTTGCTAGTTGAGAAGAGTTCTCAGTAACTGGTAGCGTCTTGCCATGCACCTGATGAGAATCATTGTCACGAAGCGGCGTGCGGTCGCCCTCCTCGGCGCGGGCGTGCTCGCGCTGTCCGCATGCGGCACCTCCACCGACGGCGGTGGGAGCGGCTCCGACGCGGGCGGCGAGGCCGCACCGACCACCGACCGCACCGAGGTCGGTGCCCTCACCCCGCGCATCGTTCTCGCCCACGAGGGTGGGGTCACCACGCTCGACTCGGCCGACGGCTCGACCCTCGATGCGACCGAGCTCGAGGGCTATGTGCGCCTGAACCCCGCGGGCGACGGCCGCCACGTCGCGGTCAGCGCCTCCGACGCGGTGACCATGTACGACACCGGCCTGATCGCCCAGGGCCACGGCGACCACTTCCACTACTACGTCCAGGATCCCGCACTCACCGACCTCTCCGTTGACGCGCCGCATCCCGGGCACGTCGTGCCCCACGCCGACCGCACCGCGATCTTCGCCGACGGCACCGGGGAGATCACCGTGATCGACCCGGCCGGCCTCGGCGACGGCGAGCTGGACGTGCTCCGGGAGGCCGCGACCGAGGCGCCGCACCACGGGGTCGCCGTGCCGCTCTCGGACGGCGGGCTGCTGACCACCCAGGGCACCGAGGACGCCCGCAGCATCGTGCAGGTCCTGGACGCCGACGGGAACGTCACCGCGGAGACCACCGACTGCCCCGGCGTGCACGGCGAGGCCGCTGCGCGGGCCACCGGGTCCGGTGACGTGATCTCGCTCGGCTGTGAGAACGGCCCCGTGATCTACCGGGATGGGGAGTTCCACAAGGTCGCGGTCGAGGGCGACTACCAGCGCTCCGGAAACCAGAAGGGCGATGAGGACTCGCCGATCGTGCTCGCGGACCACAAGGTCGAGGCCGACCC
>CAZHSL010000265.1:0-2142 GCA_964535185.1 uncultured Corynebacterium sp. | reverse complement strand
CCGCCGACGGCGAGCTGAACATCCTCGATCCCGAGACCGGTGAGATGCTCCACGAGGTCCCGGTGGCGGGGGAATGGACCGAGCCCGCGCAGTGGCAGCAGCCCGGCCCGATGATGGACGTCGCCGACGGCACCGCGTTCGTCGTCGATCCCGCCGCGCAGACGCTCTCCATGGTCGATGTGGCCAGCGGCGAGATCTACCGCGAGCTCGACCTGCCCGTCGTGCCGCACGAGATCCAGGTGACCACCGGCACCGCCTCCGGGGAGTACGAGGTGGCCCCGGGAGCCGGCGAGCACGCGAGCGGCGACGAGCACGAAGGCCACGGGGACCACGGTCGCTGAGGTGCGCCGTTCCGGCCGTTCAGCCGCGTCGGCCCATGCGCGCCAGCACCCGGGTCTGCGCATCCGCGCCCTCCGGCACCTCGAGCGGTGAGTCGAACACCCCTGGGGCGTAGGCGTGCTCGCCCCACGAGTCCACGGAGGCGTCGAGGAGGGCGAGCTCCTGCGCGTCGAAGCGGACCTCGCGGCCCTGCGAACGAGCCAGGTCCCAGCGGTGGACGACCAGGTCGAAGCCGTAGAACTCCGTCAGCACCGCACCGACCGTGGTGGGCCCGAACGCGCCGTCGTGCGAGCGGCCCGCGATCGCCGGATCCGTGAGCAGAGCGTCCACGACCGCGAGGTGGTCGCTCCACCGCGCGGCCGGCGCATCCGTCGTCGGGCCGCTCGCGCCCTCCGGCGCCAGGCCCACGCGGGTGAGGAACTCGAGCTCGGTGTCGATGACGTGCGCGAGCACGTCGCGGGCGCTCCAGCCCTCGCACGGGCTCGGGGCGTCCCAGTCGGTGACCGCCTCGACCTCGGCGGTGAACGGCGCGGCGCTCCGCCTCCAGGCGGTGAGCGGGTCGGTGCGGTGGGCGGGGGTGATGGGCGTGCTCATGGCTGCTCCTGGGGTGATCGCTGCGGCGGCTGCGGACGGGCACGACGTTACGGACCCCGCCGGCGCAGGTCTTGTGATTTTCCGACAGCCGCAGCGCCTCCACGGCCGCCCGGCTACTCTTCGGCCATGGCCCAGCGCGCGTCGGACGACATCGAGCGCGCCCACCTGCGCGACCCGCACGACCGCACCGTCACGATCGCGCGCCGGCTCCCGCCCGCGGCGCTGCGCGCCTGGCTGCGGCGGTACTGGATCCCGGTGTGGGACGTCCCGGCGGGGGAGCGGGCCGAGCAGCGGGTGCTGCAGTACCCGGTGTGCCTGTCGATCACCACGCCTGCGTACTCGTGGTTCGTCGGCCCGCATCGCGGGCTCTCCACGACCGTGCTCGAAGGCCGCTCCTGGGGTTTCGGCACCATGTTCGCCCCGGCCGCGGGAGCGGTGCTGCACGAGGGGCCGCTCGCGGACGTCGTCGACGGCCGCTGCGAGCTCGAGTCGATCCCGGCGCTGAGGGGCGTGACCGCCGCGCTCCGCGCGCTGATGGCCGACGGACCGGCCGACGCGGAGGTCCATACCGCCTGCTGCGCGCTGATCGAGGAGCGACTGGCGCGTCTTCCCGCACCGGGCGAGGAGGACCTGCTGGTCAACGCGATCGTCGAGGAGGTGGAGAACGATCCGTCGCTGTTCGAGGTGGGCGTGCTGGCGGCGCGCTTCGGTCTCGGGGAGCGGGCGCTGCAGCGGCTCACCGCCCGTCGCCTCGGTCTCACCCCGTCATGGCTGATCCGTCGGCGCCGTCTCCACGAGGCGGCCGACGGGCTGCGCAGCGGCGAGGACCTCGCCGAGCTCGCCGCGCGGCTCGGCTACGCCGACCAGTCCCACTTCACGCACGACGTCCGCTCGGCGACCGGGACGACGCCGGGCGCGCTGGCCCGACGCTGGCGCGGACCCGGGTGAGGGGCGGGCCGAGACGTCGCCCGAGCGGGCCCGGGCTCAGAACCCGAGCTGGTCCGCGCGATCTATGATCGCCTCCGCGGTCGCGATGGTCTGGTCCACGTAGGCCTCGCCGAAGATCCGCACGTGCGCGAGCAGGCCGAAGAACAGGTGGGCCGGCAGATCCTGCTGCCAGTCCCCGGGCAGGGGGTGCTCGGCCTCGTAGCCCTCGAAGATCTCCTCGAGGAACGGGGCGCCGAACAGGGAGAGCATCGCGAGGTCCTC
>CAZHSL010000264.1:0-4213 GCA_964535185.1 uncultured Corynebacterium sp. | reverse complement strand
GGGTGTTCGCCTCCTCCACTCCCCATTTTTCATGCCCGAGAACAGGCCCCGAGCGCAAACAGGCCCCGAGGGCGGAGCCGGCCGGCCGCTCGCTCACCGCGTCCGCCGGCCCGTGCGCGCCCAGCCCATCGCGTACACCCACGCCAGCCCGCGCCGCAGCGGCGTGCGCAGCGCAGCCCGCACCGCCAGCTCCCGCAACGCCGCGGCCCTCGATCCGGCTGGACGGCCCAGCACTGTGTTCGCGGCCGCGATCATCCCGGCCCGCCGCGCCCGTCGCCGGATCCGGCGCTCCGCCCGGCGCCACACGGGATCGTGATGCAACGCGTCAGCTCTCCTCTCCGTGACGTGTCGCGCGAGCAGCGGTGCGAGCTCGAGAGCATCGAGCCAGGCGAGCGTGATCCCCTGACCCCCGATGGGGCTCACCTCGTGCACGGCATCGCCCAGCAGCACGCAGCGCCGGGAACGCAGACGCCGCGCCGTGCGCCGGCGCACCGTGAAAGCGCTGAGCATGGTGCACGACCCCGGCTCCAGGACCTCGCCGGTGCGCTCCCGCACCAGGGAGACCAGCCTTTCAGGGGAGGGGCCGGCGCCGTCGGTCCCCGTGTGCACGACCCAGCGCCGCGCGCCTCCGGGCAGCGGGAAGGACTCGACCACCCCGCCCGGTTCCAGATGGATGATCGCCTCGCGCTGCGCGGCGGGAACGTCGGGGTCGCCTGCGGGATCGTCGAGGTCGCCCATCAGGTACGTATCGGGGTAGTCGCGCCCGAGCGTGCCGATCCCGAGCAGCTCCCGGATCCGTGAGCGGGAGCCGTCCGCGCCGACGACCAGACCCGCCCTCATCCGGAGCGCACCGGAGCCGCCGCTGCGCCGCGCGGTGACCGTAGCCGTGCTCGCCGCCTCCCGCAGGTCGGTGACCTCCCATCCGCGGCGCAGGGCGGCGGGCGCGAGCTGCGCGAGATGGGCGGCGAGCAGCTCCTCGGTGCGGCTCTGCGGCAGGGTGAGCACGAAGGGAGGGCGCAGGCCGGCCCGGGCGAAGTCCACCGTGCCCAGTTCGCGGCCCCGCCCCCGCGCGCGGCCGATGCGGACTCTCTCGCCCCGAGCTGCCGCCTCACCGTCCAGGCCGAGCTCGGCGAGGACCCGCAGCGCCGGCGGGTGCAGACCGATCGCCCGCGAGCCGGCAGCGGGAGCCGTGCGGCGCTCCAGCACCCGCACCTGCACCCCGCGCCGGGCGAGCAGACAGGCCAACAGCAGGCCCGTCGGCCCCGCCCCGACGATCAGCACCGCGCACTCGTCCTGCTCGAGAGGCTGCGTCATCTCTGCTCCGGGGCGCTTCCCTCGCGCCTCAGCAGGAGCCGGAACCTCCCCTGCGCACTCACCGTCCAGGGGGAGGGGACGGCGCCGCGCAGCTCGGCCCGGGTATAGCTGCGGCGGATCGAGGTGAGGCCGTCCTCGCGGATGAACGTCCCGGGGAACAGCGGCCAGGTGAGTACGGAGAACAGGGCGTAGGCGAGGCGCCCGCGCCGGATGTCGCTGTGCACCACGGCACGACGGGCCAGCTGCGCGGAGTCCGCCAGCAGGCCCTCGAGCTGCTCCCGGTCCAGGTGATGGAGCAGATGGTTCGAGACCACCAGATCGAACTGCTCACCGCCGGCGACCAGATCGGCCGACAGCGCCCGACGGAACCGCACCCCGGCCATGGGCGGTCGGCGTCGCGCCCAGCCATGGGCCCGCGGATCGGGATCGATCCCGGTCACGCGCAGGTCGTAGCCGTCCCGTCGGGCCCAGCGGGCCAGGGCCCGGGCCACGTCCCCGCCGCCGCAGCCGATGTCCAGCACGGTGGTGGTCCCGCCCGCTCGCAGATGCGGCCGCAGCTGCCGCCGGTAGGTGGTGCGCCATCCGGCGACGAGGGCGTTCACCAGGCGGAACGATGCGTAGGTGCGGGCGAGCATGCGGGGATCGCAGTGCGGGTCGTCCATCCGCTCGCGCGCGTGCTCGTCCCGCGCGGCGAGGGGCGGCGCGATCACGGTGCGGGTGCGCCGATGGTGGTCAGCAGCGCCGTCTCGACCGTGAGCCCCGGGCCGAAGGCCATCGCGCACACGCGCTCCTCGCGGCCGGGCGTCGCGGCGCGCAGGATGTGCTGCAGCACGAACATCACCGTCGCGCTGGACATGTTGCCGAAGTCGCGGAGGGTCTCCCGGGCGGGGACCAGCTGGGCCTCGGTGAGGTCGAGCTTCGACTCGACCTTGTCCAGGATGCTGCGGCCGCCCGGATGGATCGCCCAGTGCTCGATGTCGCGGCGGGGGTGCTGTGCGAGCTCCGGCTCGTGCGCGAGCAGCGGTTCGAGAGCGCCGGTGATGTGCTCGTCGATGATGTGGGGGACGTACGTGCCCAGCACCATCTCGAAGCCGTGGTCGCCGATGTTCCAGGCCATCGCCTCCTCGCCCACGGGGGTCAGCACCGTCTCGAAGTGGTCCAGCCGCAGCAGGGGCGTGCTCGAGGGGAGGTCCCTGCCGGTGACGACCGCGGCCGCGGCGCCGTCGGAGAACAGGGAGGAGCCGACGATCGTATCCGGATCGTCCGAGGTGCTCACGTGCAGGGTGCACAGCTCCACGGAGACCACCAGCACCACCGCGTCCGGATCCGCCCGGCAGATCGTCTGCGCCTGGCGCAGGGCGGGCAGCGCCGCGTAGCAGCCCATGAACCCCAGGTGGTAGCGCTGCACGGACGGCTCCAGCCCGAGGGCGCGCACGATCCGGTAATCGGGACCGGGGGAGAAGAAGCCCGTGCACGAGACGGTCAGGACGTGGGTGACGTCCTCCGGTCCGAGACCCTCCGCGCTGCGGAGCGCCTGGTCGGCGACCTGGAGCGACAGCGCGGTCGCCTCCCGTTCGTAGACCTGGTTGCGCACGCCGGTGGTCGGGTTCAGGAAGCGGCCGGTCTCCGCGTCGAAGAACACGGAGTCGCCGTCGGCCGACGGCCCGTCCCATTCGGTCAGGGCGCTGTGGCGGCGCTCGATCCCGGAGGAGTCGAAGGCCGCGGCGACCAGGCGCTTGCCGAGGCGGCTGCGGTCCGGCTGGCCGGCCAGGGCGTCGCGGACCTCGGCCTGGTGCAGCGTGGTGGCGGGGACGGCGGTCTCGAGCGACCGCACGGTGACGCTCATGCGTGCTCCTCCTCGTCGGTGGGGCCGGGTATCGAGGAGTCGGGTCCTGCCCTGCGGGCGGGTGGCGACTGCTCGGCGTCCTCGACCCCGGGGAGCGCAGCGGTGCCGGTGAAGCTCCCGCGCAGGGCGTCCACTCCGCGCTGCGGCTCCGCCCGGTCCTGCAGCTCCTGACGGCGACGCCGCACCTCGGCGGTGTCGATGCCCATGGCCTCGGCGCGATGCGTCTCGAGCGCCGGATCGCACTCCCCGTCGTGGTTGAAGGACCACATGAGCATGGGGTCGCCGAGCGGGAGATCCTGCCCGCCGCCCAGATCATGGCGTCCTGTGTGCCAGGTGTGCCAGGTCTTGCCGTAGGAGTTCAGCAGCTCGGTCATCAGCTGCTGCTCGGCGGCGGCCGGGAGACCCGGGGCGACCAGCTGCCCGGAGAGGACCTCGTAGTTGTGCGGGTGCCAGTGGTCCTTCTCTTCCTCCGGCAGCGTCGCGAACAGGCTCTCCGAGACGATGTACTCGACGCCGATGAGGTTCGCGTCGGCGGTGTTGCCGTCGAACAGGACGCACTGGATGAGGTCGTCACCGACCACCTTGCAGTAGTGGTGGGCCTCCATCTGCATGCTCGGCTCGTGCTTCGCGGGATGGAAGCCGACGAGGTAGGCGTCGAATCCGCGCAGCGGCGGAGTGGACTGGAGCGCACGGGCACCGAGCTGCAGAGCCCGGAACCGCAGGCCTGCGGGACGGCCGGCAGGGCGGAGCGGGGACGGTCGTGAGGGGATGCCGAGTTCCATGGAGCCTCCTGGGATCGCTGGCCCGAGCGGTGCACGGGGTGCGCATCAGGCGATGGGCCCCGACACCGGTGCGGGGAGGGCGGCGAGGCCCACGGGACAGCCTGTCCTGTGGTGCACGCTACGCCAGCGCCGCAGACGTCTCCATGGTCCTGACCGTTCGGACCGGTCGGGTCTCGTCGCCGAGCTCCTGCCGCCCCTCGCGCCGCGTGATCGTCCGCTCCGGCCGCCGCTTCTGCAAGGGAGTTGACCGTTCGGATCGAGCCGTTGCCAG
>CAZHSL010000263.1:0-4217 GCA_964535185.1 uncultured Corynebacterium sp. | reverse complement strand
CCGGTGGGTGGGGATCCCGTCGCCGAGCACCAGCTCGGTGGATCCCCCGCCGATGTCCACGACCAGCCGCGGTCCGACGGGCAGGTCCGCGATCGTGCTGACGGCCCCGCGGAAGGAGAGCGCCGCCTCCTCCCCGCCGCTGATCACCTCGGGGGTGACGCCGAGGATCTCCCTGACGCCGTCGATGAAGACGTCGCGGTTGGCGGCGTCGCGGGTCGCGGAGGTGGCGACGAAGCGGATGTCCTGGGTGTCGACGCCGTGGTGCGCGATCAGCTCCTGATAGCGCTGCGCGGCCTCGAGCGTCCGCCGCACGGCGACCGGGTCGAAGCGGCCGGTGCGGTCCACGCCGAGCCCCAGTCGGACCATCTCCAGCCGGCGCTCGAGGTCGACGAGGGCTCCGGAGGCCTCGTCGCGGCGGGCGATGAGCAGGCGGATCGAGTTCGTGCCGCAGTCGATCGCGGCGACGGGGGCGCTCATCGGGGCTCCTCGGCGTCGTCGCTGTCCGCGGCCCCGGGCGCCGCTGCGGTGTCCTCGCAGCGGCACAGCAGCTCGGGCAGCACGCCGTCGATCAGGGGCAGCACCTCGTCGGCGATCGGATTGACCCCGGGGCCCTCGGCGAGCGCCTGGCCGGCGAGCGCATGGAGGCACTTCACACGGGTGGGCATGCCGCCGGCGCTGACGTGCCGGACCTCCTCGGCGTCGCCGAGCTCCGCACGCCGGGCGAGGTAGCGCTCGTGGGCGGCGCGGTAGGCGGCGGCGAGCCCCTCCTCCTGCTGGACCCGCTCGGTCAGCTCGGCCATCAGCCCGGTCGCCTCGAGCCGGGAGAGCTCGAGCGTGAGCCAGGGCAGCGTGAGGTAGAGCGAGGTGGGGAAGGGTGTGCCGTCCTCGAGCCGGGGGGCGGTGCGGACCACGGCGGGGCGGCCGCAGCCGCAGCGGCGGGCGATCGAGACGACGCCGCGCATCTCGCGCCCGAGCTGCTCACGCATCACCTGATGGTCCTGCGCGGTGGCAGGGGTCTCGAAGGGAAGTGGGGCGAGGGTGCTCACTGGTCGGTGTCCTCATCGGTGGTGTCGGCGGGGTCCTGCTCGGAGACGTCGTCGTCGGTCGACCCGGTCTCGTCGGGGATGTCCTCGGGGGTGAGGCGGCTGGAGCCCTCCACGCTCTCCCAGAGCACGGAGAACCACTCGCCCTCCTTCGCGGCCTCCTGGGCCTGCTCGGCCTCGGTGAGGGGCACGTCGCGCCCGGAGGTGTCGGTGAGCCGGTACTGGGTCTCCCCCGGCATCGCGAACAGCAGGCGCTCACGGGCGCGGGCGGCGACGAAGGCGGGGTCCTCCCAGCGGGCCACCTGCTCGCGCAGGGAGTCGACCTGCTGCTCCTGCCGGTCCACCTGTGCCTGCAGCTCGCCGAGCTTCTGCCGCTGGGCGACGTAGGTGTTGACCGTCGGCACGAGCGCGGCGAGGGCGACCACCACCAGTGCCACCAGAGCGAGCGTGCGCCGAGTGATGGTGATGCCGGGGCCGTCCTCCTCGGGGGCGCGGCGTGCGGCGGCGGGTCGCGAGGCCGCGGCGGGGCCGCGGGAGCGCGAGGCCTTCGAGGTCCCTGCACGCCCGGTGCCGGCGGCCGGTCGCGACGTGGTCCGTGCACCGGAGCGCCTGCCCCCGGACGCAGGGACCGGGCGCCTCGTGCTTCGCGGGGCGCCCGGTCGTCTGCTGCTCATGCGACGAGGTTACAACCTCGTTCCTGAGTGCTCAGGCAGTGAATCGCGGGAAGGCGGAGGCGCCCGCGTAGCGTGCGGCCTCGCCCAGCTCCTCCTCGATGCGCAGCAGCTGGTTGTACTTCGCCACGCGCTCGCCGCGCGCGGGTGCGCCGGACTTGATCTGCCCGCAGTTGGTGGCCACCGAGAGGTCGGCGATGGTGGTGTCCTCGGTCTCGCCGGAGCGGTGGGACATCATCGCGGTGAAGCCGGAGCGGTGCGCGAGGTCCACGGCGTCCAGGGTCTCGGTGAGCGAGCCGATCTGGTTGACCTTGACCAGCAGCGAGTTCGCGGAGCCCTCCGCGATGCCGCGGCCGAGGCGCTCGGGGTTGGTGACGAACAGGTCGTCGCCCACCAGCTGGGTCTTCGCGCCGAGGCGGTCGGTGATGGCCTTCCAGCCCTCCCAGTCCTCCTCGTCCAGCGGGTCCTCGATGGAGACCAGCGGGTACGCGTCGACGAGCTCGGTGTAGTACTCGACCATCTCGGCGGAGGTCTTCTGCGCGCCCTCGAAGGTGTAGGAGCCGTCGGCGAAGAACTCCGAGGCGGCGACGTCGAGCGCGAGCGCGACGTCCTTGCCGGCCTCGAAGCCGGCCCGGCCGATGGCCTCGACGATCAGGTCGAGCGCCGCACGGTTGGACTCGAGGTTCGGGGCGAAGCCGCCCTCGTCGCCGAGGCCGGTGGCCAGGCCCCGCTCCTTGAGCACGGCCTTCAGCGCGTGGTACACCTCGGCGCCGACGCGCATCGCCTCGGAGAACGTCTCCGCACCGATCGGCGCGATCATGAACTCCTGGATGTCGACGTTGGAGTCCGCGTGGGAGCCGCCGTTGAGGATGTTCATCATCGGCACCGGCAGGACGTGGGCGTTGGGGCCGCCGACGTACTGGTACAGCGGCACCCCGGCGGAGTCGGCGGCGGCGCGGGCCACGGCCAGGGACACACCGAGGATGGCGTTGGCTCCGACGGTGCCCTTGTTCGCGGTGCCGTCGAGCTCGAGCATGGCGGCGTCGATGTTCCGCTGCTCCTGGACGTCCATGCCCAGGATCTTCGGCTGGATGTCGGCGACGACGGCGCCGACGGCGTCCAGGACGCCCTTGCCGAGGTAGCGGTCCTTGTCGCCGTCACGGCGCTCGACGGCCTCGAACTGGCCGGTGGAGGCGCCGGAGGGGACGGCGGCGCGGGCGAAGGTGCCGTCGTCGAGCAGGATCTCGACCTCGACGGTGGGGTTTCCTCGGGAGTCGAGGATCTCGCGGGCGTGCAGGGCATCGATCAGAGCTGCCATGGGCTGTTCCTTCCTTCGGGTGTGAAGTTCCGTCACGGCCGGTCGGCGCTGACCGTCCGCACGACAGTCTAGGCCGAGCCGTCCGGTTCGGGCTCATCGGTTTCCGCGGTGGTGCGCTGAGTCCGGGGCCCGGGCCGGTCCTCCCCCTCGGGCGACGGGGCGGAGAGGAGACCGTCGGTGCGGGCCAGCAGGGTGCGCAGCGCCGTCTCGGGATCGTCGTCCCGCGATTCGGCGAGGACGGCGAGGTCCAGCAGCGCCCGGCCCACGTCGGCGCCCCAGTCCCGGGCGTCCTCGGCACGGGCCGCCTCGTCGGCGGCGGCCAGCAGCTCCTCGAGGCGGCCTGCGGAGCGGGCGCGGTGGACGGCCTTGGCGGCGGTCTGCAGGGCCGGCAGCCGGGCGGGGATGCCGTCGAACCAGCTCTTCTCCCGCACGCCGGTGGACGCCTTCTCGGCGGCCTTGACCGCATGCCACTGGGCGATGATCTCCTCGACGTCCTCCCGGTCGCCGAGGGCCTGGTCGCGCCGGGGCCCGAAGATGTGGGGGTTGCGTCGCTCCATCTTCCGCACGAAGGCGCGGGCGACGTCGTCGACGTCCCAGGGAGGGTCCTCCTCCTCGCCCACGCGGGCGTGGAACAGGATCTGGAACAGGAGGTCGCCGAGCTCGTCGGCGAGCGCGCCGGGCTCGTGGCCGGCGGGATCGTCGATCACCTCGAGGACCTCGTGGGTCTCCTCGAGCAGATAGCGGGCGAGCGAGGCATGGGTCTGCTGATGGGTCCAGGCGTCCCCGTCGGGGGCACGCAGCGCCTCCATCACCTCGACCGCCCGCAGCAGTGCGCTGCCGCGGACGGGCCGGCCGGGATCGGGCCGGCCGGTCGCGGGCGGGTCGGTCGCGGGCCGGTCGGGCTCCGGGCCCGGGTGCGGGAGGCCGTGTGCGTCGCTCACGGGAGCGAGGCTACTCCGCCGTGGTCCGGACGGTGGGCGCGGTGATCTGCTCCGCCGCTGCGGGGACGAGGGTGCGCAGCACCTCGCGCGCCCATTCCAGCAGGTCGTGATCGCGCAGCTCGGTGCCCCCGAGCCGGGAGGTCATCGGGCGCGGCACCAGCACCTGGCGCACGGCGGGCTTGAGCACCGTGCCCGGGTACAGGCGCTTCATCCGCATCGCCGCGGAGTCCGGCACCTCGAGGTG
>CAZHSL010000262.1:0-4244 GCA_964535185.1 uncultured Corynebacterium sp. | reverse complement strand
GTGCCCAACACCGAGCTCGGCCACCTGCTGCTGCACGGCGACTCCGCCGAGCGCTACATGGCCAGCTCGATCAAGGACGAGCAGGAGCTGGACTGGGAGACCTGGGCGGGCCGGCTCCAGGAGTACTTCGCCCACCTCGAGTTCCTCTTCAGCCCCACCCGGATCATCGTCGGCGGCGGGGTCTCGAAGAAGCACCGGAAGTTCCTGCCCCTGCTGGACCTGAAGTGCGAGATCGTGCCGGCGAAGCTGCGCAACGAGGCCGGCATCGTCGGCGCCGCGGTCCTCGCGCACCGTGAGGAGAAGGCTCTCCAGAAGGCGGCGAGGAAGGCCGAGAAGAAGGGGGAGCACAAGGAGCGGGCCAAGCGCGAGGCGGCGAAGTAGCCCCGCGCCGACCCCGCCGCGCCCCGCTCGGGGCGCGGGCGGACCAGTCGGCCTGTAAGCCGGGTTCTGTGATCGGCAGCCATCCCTCTACGATCGCCGTCGCCGACGACCTCCAGCGGTCCACCCGGGAACTCGGGCCGGCGCCCTCGAACGTTCCCTGTCTGACCTTGCTCCCGGTGGGGTTTGCCGTGCCGGCCTCGTCACCGAGGCCGCGGTGGTCTCTTACACCACCCTTTCACCCTTACCCCCGCGCCCCGAGGGGTGCGGAGGCGGTCTGCTCTCTGTGGCACTGTCCCGCGGATCGCTCCGGGTGGGTGTTACCCACCACCGTGCCGGATGGAGCCCGGACTTTCCTCGGCCCCGGGGCCGGGGCCCCGAGGACGCGGCTGCCCGGCCGACTGGTCCGCGACCAGTCTACGACGGCCCGGCCCCGCCCCCGGCACCCCGGTGCCCCTCGCGCCGCGACGTGCGCAAGGTCTCCCCAGCCCTCCCCGGCACGCCGTGACGGACCGTCGAGAATGGACGGATGCTGATCCTGCTGCCGCCCTCGGAGACGAAGACCCGCCCGTCTGAGGTCGACGGCGCGCCGCTGGACCTGGAGGCGATGTCGCTGCCGCAGCTGGCCGAGCCGCGCCGCACGATGCTGCGCGCCGCCCAGCGCACCGCCGCCGGCGCCGACGCCGCCGCGCGCCTGGGCGTGCCGGCCTCCGCCCCAGAACTGGTGGGCCGCATGCTGCACCTCGAGCAGGAGCCGACGGCGCGGCCGCTGCGGGTCTACTCCGGGGTGCTCTACGACCAGCTCGACCCGGATCAGGACGCCGTCCCGGACAGGGACGTGCTCGTCCAGAGCGCGCTGTTCGGGCTCGTCGACGCCTACCGCGACCGGATCCCCGCCTACCGGCTCTCGGCCGGCTCCTCCGTCTCACGCCTGGGGAAGGCCGGCACCTGGTGGGGCCGGCAGCTGCGCCCCCTCGCGGCCGGGCTCCTCGCGGCCCAGGCCCGCAGCGCCTCGCCGCTGGTCATCGACTGCCGCTCCGGTGGGTACCGCTCGATGATGGGGCTGCGCAGCACCGCGGAGGTGCGCGTGCTCGAGGTGGTACCGGTGCAGGAGCGCGACGGGGTGCGCAAGGTGATCTCCCACGACGCCAAGCGCTACCGGGGCCTGGTGACCCGGTCCCTGCTCGCGCTCGACGACGCTCCCACCACCGCCGAGGAGGCCGCGGAGGCCGTCGGCGAGGGACTCGGCGGCGACCTGCGCATCGAGCTCGACGGCGACCGGCTCGTGGTCGTGGACCGCGTGGGCTGACTCCCTGCCGGCTCAGGGGTACCGGCCGCTCCAGGGATCGGTCGTCTGCTCGCTGAGCAGCACCTCGAGGCCCGGCGCCGCGGCCTCGAGCAGCTCCTGGGCCAGGGGCAACCACAGCGCCTCGCTCGCCGCGTGCGGCACGTCGATCAGTGCCGGCACCGCAGCGGGGTCCGCCGCGGAGTCCACGTGCTCGAGTGCGGGATGGTGGCGCAGGTCAGAGGTGATGTAGACGTCGGCCCCCGCGGCGGTCGCGGCCTCGAGGAAGGAGTCCCCCGCGCCGGGGCACACGGCGACGGTGCGCACCTCGCGGTCCGGGTCGCCGGTGTGCAGGATCCCCCGCGCCGTGGCCGGCGTCCGCTGCGCCACCAGGGCCGCCAGCTCGCCCACCGAGGTGGGTGCCGCGAGCGTCCCGACGGCGCCGAGACCGAAGCGGCTCGAGCCGTGCGCGGCCTCCTCCGGCATCTCGCCCGGCACCAGCGGTCGCGGCTCGCGCAGATCCAGCAGCGTCGTCCAGGCCCCGAGCGTGCCGCGGGTGGAGCGATCCACGTTGGTGTGCCCGCACCACAGGGCGGTACCCGCACGCAGCAGGTGCGTGACCACGGCGCCCTTCCCGTCGTCGGCCGGCAGGAAGCTCGCCCCGCGCAGCAGCAGCGGGTGATGCGTCACCAGCAGCTCGGCGCCGCGTGCGACGGCTTCGCGGGCCACGTCGAGCGTCGGGTCGATGGCGAGCAGCACCCGGCGCACGGGGGCGCCGCGCTCCCCCAGCACCAGGCCCACCCTGTCCCAGGGCTCCGCCCAGCGCAGCGGGTAGGCGGCCTCGAGCTCAGCGACCACGGATCCGACGCTCTGCTGCTCCATCACGGCGCTCACTCTCCCAGGGCGCGGGTCTCGACCAGCGCCGCCTCGTAGGCCTTCCACGGCATCAGCACGCATTTCACGCGGGCCGGGAACCTCGCCGCTCCCAGCAGCGCGACCCCGTCGCCGAGGAGGTCCTCGTCCCCCTCGACCCGGCCGCGGGAGCGCATCGCCTCCTCGAAGTGGGCCCGGACCGGGGCGATCTCGTCGACGGTGCGCCCGATCAGCAGATCCGCCATGATCGAGGCGGAGGCCCGGCTCATGGCGCAGCCGACGGCGTCGTAGGAGACGTCCTCGATCCGTTCGGCGCCGTCGGCGGACAGCTGCAGGCGCAGGGTGATCTCATCCCCGCAGGTGGGGTTGACGTGATGGACCTCGGCGCCGAACGGCTCGCGCAGCCCCGCGTGCAGGGGTCGCTTGTCGTGCTCGATGACGAGCTCGGTGTACAGGGCGGAGAGAGGACTGCTCATGTGAGGGATCCGAAGAACTCGACGGTATGGGCGACCCCGGCGACGAAGGCGTCGACCTCCGCCGCGGTGGTGTGCACGGAGAAGCTGGCGCGCGTCGTGCCGTGCAGGTCGAAGCGGCGGTGCAGCGGCCAGGCGCAGTGGTGGCCCACCCGCACCTGGAGGCCGAGGGAGTCCAGCACCTGGCCGACGTCGTGCGGGTGCCGGCCGGGGATGTCGAAGGAGACCGCTCCCGTGCGCTGCGGCGAGGCGGCCGGGCCGATGACCCGCGCCCCGTCGATGCCGGCGAGGCCGCGCAGCGCCTGCTGGGTGAGGGCCTGCTCGTGGGCGGCGATGCGCTCCATGCCGAGGGAGTCGAGGTAGTCGCAGGCGGTGGCGAGGCCGACGGCCTGGGAGACCGGCGGGGTGCCGGCCTCGAAGCGGGCGGGAGGCTCGGCGTACGTGCTGCGGTCCATGTGGACGATCTCGATCATCGAGCCGCCGGTGAGGAAGGGCGGCATCTGTGCGAGCAGCTCGTAGCGTCCCCACAGCACGCCGATGCCGGTGGGGCCGAGCATCTTGTGTCCGGACAGCGCGACCAGGTCGACCCCGAGCGCCGCCACGTCGAAGGGCATGTGGGGGGCGGACTGCGCCGCGTCCAGCACCGTGAGGGCGCCGACCGCCTCGGCCGCTGCGACCAGCTGCTCGACGGGGTTGACCGTGCCGAGCACATTGGACTGATGGGTGAAGGCGATGACCTTGGTGCGGTCGGTGATCAGGGAGCCGAGGTCGGTGAGATCGAGGGTGAAGTCCTCGGCCACCGGGATCCAGCGCAGCCGGGCGCCGGTGCGGCGGGCGAGCTCCTGCCAGGGCACCAGGTTCGCGTGGTGCTCCATCTCGGTCACCAGGATCTCGTCGCCCTCGCGCACCCGCAGCCGCTCCGGGGTGGAGTCGTCGCCGCTGCCCAGGGAGTGCGCGACGAGGTTGAGCGCCTCGGTGGCGTTCTTCGTGAACACGACCTCGTCGGGCGAGGGGGCGCCGAGGAAGCCCGCTACGCGCTCACGGGCCCCTTCGTAGGCGTCGGTGGCGGCGCCGGCCATGCGGTGCGCGCCGCGCTTGACCGCGGCGTGGTCCCGGGTGAGGTAGGCGACCTCGGCGTCGATCACCGGGCGCGGCCGCTGCGAGGTGGCGCCGCCGTCGAGGTAGATCATCGGGGTGTCCGGATCGAGCATGCGGGTCAGGATCGGGAAGTCCGC
>CAZHSL010000261.1:0-4250 GCA_964535185.1 uncultured Corynebacterium sp. | reverse complement strand
CCCGGGAGGTTGAACGCCTTGGAGGCGGCGACGGCGGTGAGGGTGTGGCGGGCGGTGGCCTCGCTGAGCGAGGCGTAGGGGATGTGCTGCCCGTCCAGGACCAGCGGCATCCAGATCTCGTCGGAGAAGACCCTCCCGCCCTTGCGCTCGACCAGCTCGGCGATCTCCTCGAGCTCCGGGCGGGTCATCACCTGCCCGGTGGGGTTGTGGGGGTTGCACAGCAGCAGCAGCTCGCCGCCGTCGTCGAAGGCGGCCTCGAGCCCGTCGAGGTCGTAGCGGTAGCGGCCGGTCTCGTCGCGGAGCATCTCGACCTCCTGGATCACCCGGCCGTGCAGTGCGGGCACCTGCAGGAACGGCATGTACGCCGGGGTGGGGACGATGACCTTCGCCCCGGGGGCGAGGAAGTGGTCGAGCACGGCCTCGAGCACGGCGATCACGTCGGGCATCTCGTGGATGTGCTCGGGCGGGACCTCCCATCCCGTCCGGCGCCGCAGGAACCCGGCGGTGGCCCGCTGCAGCTCGGTCACCAGGCGGGCGGGCGTGTAGCCGAAGGCGCCGCGCTCCACCTCGTGGTGGAGGCGGGCGGTGACGGGATCGGCGGTGCCGAAGTCCATCTCGGCCACGAACGCGCCGATCACGTCGTCGCCGCGGGCCCATCGGGTGGCACCGGTGGCGAGCAGATCGTCCTGCGTGATGGCGTCGAGCTCGGCGGGAGTGGGCACAGGGCCTCCTTCGGGACGGGGCGGGCCGGTCGGTCGGCGCAGTCGGAGGTCCGTTGCGGCGCCCCCGGGCCGAGGGTACGGTCAGGACCAGGATCCTCGCAGTTCACAGCGGGTGCAAGGAGCGCGAACAGCCATGGCGACCACGACGGGCGGATTCCCGATCCCCGAGGCGGCGCCGGCGCTGCGCCGGCTGCGCGGCCAGGTCCGGGGCCAGGTCCTGGAACCCGGCATGCAGGGCTACGACGAGGCCCGGGAGGTGTGGAACCGGCTCATCGACCGGTACCCGCTGATGATCGTCCGCGCCGACTCCGAGGCGGACATCCCACCCGTGCTCGAGGCGGCCCGCGAGACCGGGCTGCCGCTCGCGGTGCGCGGCGCCGGGCACAGCAACGCGGGCCTGGGCACGGTCGACGACGGGATCGTGCTGGACCTCGGTGCGCTGCGCGAGGTGAGCGTGGACCCGGCGACGCGGCGGGTGACGGCCGGGCCCGGGGCCCGCGCCGGCGACGTCGACGCCGCGACCGCTCCGCACCGCCTGGCCGTGCCTCTGGGGGCGGTCTCCACGCCCGGCATCGCGGGCATGACCCTCGGCGGAGGCGTCGGCTGGCTGGTGCGCTCGGCGGGGCTGGCGCTGGACCGCCTGGTGCGGGCCGAGGTGATCACGGCCGACGGGCGCCGTCTCGCGGCGAGCGCGAGCGAGCATCCGGACCTGTTCTGGGGGCTGCGCGGGGGCGGTGGCAACTTCGGGGTGGTCACCTCCTTCACCTACGAGGCCGTGCCGCTGCCGGACCCGGTGCTCGGCGCGACCCTGTTCTACCGGCCCGCCGCCTGGCGCCGGACCCTCGCCGCGTTCGAGCGCTGGAGTCGCGACCTGCCCGATCCGCTCACCTCGATCCTCACCGTGATGGTGATGCCGGCAGAGCACGGGATGGGCGAGGAGCCGTGGCTGCTGGTGCGCTGTGCCTGGGTGGGCGAGGACGAGGCGCGCGGGAGGGCGCTGCTGGAGCGTCTGGTCCGGGCGGCGCCGCCGGAGCGCAGCGAGATCGGCCCGGTCTCCTGGACGCAGTGGCAGAGCGCGGCCGATGCGCTCTTCCCCGACGATGCGCGCGGGTTCTGGCGCAACACGGCGTTCTCCCGGATGGACGAGGACGCACTGGACACGATCACCGCGGTCGCGGCCGCGCTGCCCGGCCGCGGCACATCGGTGGACATCCACCACCTGGGCGGTGCCTTCTCCCGTGTGCCCGCACGGTCCACGGCGTTCCCCAACCGCACGGCGCGGTTCTGGATGACCGTCAACGGGTATTGGCGCGAGCCCGGCGAGGACGCCGCCTTCACCGAGTTCGCGGAGCGGGCCGAGGCGGCGATGACGCGGCTCGGCGAGCGCGGCGAGTACGTGAACTTCCGGGCCCGCGAGTACACCGGGCCGCTCTCGGAGCTCACCCGGCGGGTCTACGGCGAGGAGACGTATCGCCGCCTGCAGCAGGTCAAGCGCCGGTACGACCCCGGGAACCTGTTCCGGGTGAACTACAACGTCGCGCCCTGACTCGCCCCGCGGGGCCCGGCCCAGCCGTCGTGCGCGAGGGCGGCCCGGTGCGGGACGGGTGGGCGAGGGCGGAGCGCTACAGTGCGCACAGGGCCGTGGAGAGGAGGCGTCGTGGAGGATCCCCGCGAGGCAGTCCGCGCAATCGCGATGACGCTCCGCGCCGGCGAGGTGATGACCTACGGCGACATCGCCGTCGAGGCCGGGCTGCACCCACGCCAGGTGGGCCGGCACGTCGCCGCCCTCGAGGACATCCCCTGGTGGCGGATCGTGCGCGCCGACGGCACCCCCGCCACCTGCCACGACGGCACCGCACCCGCCCTGCTCGAGCGGGAGCACGTCCCCTTCCGCGGCCGACGGGTGGACCTGCGCGCCCTGCGAGCACGCCCCGCCGAGAGCACCGACGACCCCTCAGGAGGCACCGCGTGACCGCGATCGATTCTCTCTGGCCCGCGCCGGGCACCGCGCTGACCGACGAGCAGCTGCTCGAGAGCTATGCACCACCGACCCTGCCCTGGCTGCGGATGAACTTCATCTCCAGCCTCGACGGAGCCGTCACCCGCGACGGGCTCTCCGGCGGGCTGGGCGACGAGGCCGATCACCGCGTCTTCGAACTGCTGCGCCGCTGGGCGGACGTGGTGCTGCTGGGGGCGGGGACCGCGCGCGACGAGGGATACGGCGCGATGGCGCTGCCCGAGGAATCCGTGCGCTGGCGGCTCGCGCACGGTCTCGCCCCGCAGCCCGTGTTCGCGCTGGTCTCCCAGCGCCTGGCCCTCGACCCCGATGCGCCGCTCTTCGCCGACGCCCCGGTGCGTCCGCTCGTGTTCACGGTCGAGGACGCGCCCGCCGGGCCGCGCGCCGCGCTCGCCGAGGTCGCGGACGTCGTCACGGTGGGCGCGAGGGAGGTGGATCCGATGCGGGTGCGCGAGGAGCTGCGCCGCCGGGGCCTGCTGCGGATCCACTCCGAGGGCGGCCCCACCCTGTTCGGTGCGTTCCTGGCCGCCGGGGCGGTCGACGAGCTCTGCCTCACCCTCGCGCCGACGCTCGAGGCGGGTCCCGCCCAGCGCATCGCCCATGCGATGCCGGCCGTGCCCACGGCGATGGAGCTCGCCGGTGTGCTGCGGGCCGGGGACGAGCTGCTGCTGCGGTACCGGCGGGCCGAGGGCCGCGAGGGCTGAGCGCTCGCCGCGCCGGCGGGACCGCCGCGTCAGCGAGGCCCCACCAGCCGCGCCAGCCGCGCCAGCCGCGCCAGCCGTGCCGAGAATTGTCAGGATCCGAGCCGTTTCCGCGCGGGATATGGCTCGGATCCTGACGATCCCGGCCCCGGGGTCCGGGTCGGGTCCCGGGCTGCGGGGGTCGGACTCAGCGGTGCTTCGGGGTGCGGGTCTCCGCGCTGATGAACCAGGCCTGCTGCTCGAGCTTCTCGAGGATGGCGTGGAGGATGTCCGCCGAGGTGGGGTCCGCCTCGTCGACCTCGTCGTGCACGGAGCGCATGGTGCCCGTGGTCTTCTCGATCGCGGTGGTCACCAGGTCGATCGCGTCGTGGGTGAGCACCTCGCCCTGCGGGAACTCGGGCAGGGAGGTCTGCTCGGCGATCACAGCCGGGCGGGCGTCGGGCGTGGCGTGCAGCGCGCGCATCCGCTCGGCGATGTCGTCGGCGCTCGCACGCGCGATCGCGACCACCTCGTCGAGGTTCAGGTGCAGGTCGCGGAAGTTCGGGCCCACGATGTTCCAGTGCGCCTGCTTGCCCACCAGATGCAGAGCGGTGAGATCCACGAGGACGGCCTGGAGGTTCTTGGCCAGGCCTGCGGGAGCGAGGAAGCCGCTCTCGGCGTTCTCCTTCGTGGTGCGCTTCGCGCCGGCGGGATCGGGCACCGTGACGGTGTCGTTCATGAGAGTTCCTCCTTGTCGATGAACTGCTCGGACGCTCTCCACGCTAATCAGCACCGCAGGGCGCGGCAATGGTCCGGGCCGAACGGTCGAGG
>CAZHSL010000260.1:0-4251 GCA_964535185.1 uncultured Corynebacterium sp. | reverse complement strand
GCTGCTTCTTGCGGTAGAGCGAGATGTAGCTGTTGGTCATGATCCGGTACAGCCAGGCGCGCATGTTCGTCCCGGGCGTGAAGCGGTCCCGGGCGCGGAACGCCTTGACGAACGTCTCCTGGACCAGGTCCTCGGCGTCGTGGGGGTTGCGGGTCATCCGCAGCGCACCGCCGTAGAGGGAGTCGAGGTGGGAGAGCGCCTCCGTCTCGAAGTCGAAGTCCGGGGCACCGGCGTCGGGGGCCTCGGCCTCGGCCGATCCCCGCGCCGTGGAGGCGGGGTCCGGCAGGCCCGCGTCGGGGCTCGGGGCGGGATCTGTTCGCGTCATCACCCTCAAACCTACGCCACCGGGCCGCGGGGCGGCGCGCTCGAGCAGCGGAGTCGTCATGCGCACCTGCCTCTCCGCCCGGGGGCGTCTCGTCCTGCGGTGACCACGGGTCCCCGCTCATCCGTCGCAGGGCGCGGGCGGATGCCGCGCCGTCCGGTGCAACGCGGTCCGCACGAGGAATGTTCCCCGGGCGGTAGTCTGGACGCCGGTGACCTGGCCGACACGGTCCGATCGCCCGCCCTCCTGACCCCGTCGAGAACGTGAGGACACCATGTCTCTGGTCCGTCGCATCGCCCGGCCGCTGCTCGCCGCCCCCTTCGTCGTCGAGGGAGTGCGCACCGCACTGCACCCCGAGCGCGAGATCGATGTCTACCCGCAGGCCTTCGACGCGGCCGATTCCGCGATCGCCAAGAGCGCCGCGCCCGGCTTCCTGGACGTGCGCACGATCGTGCGCGCCACCGGTGCGGTCGCCGCCGGGGCCGGGGTCCTGTACGCCACGAACCGCTGCCCGCGCGCCGCGGCGGTGACGCTCCTGGCCACCACGTCGGTGGGCTGGGCCGGCCGCAAGAAGGTGTGGGAGCTGCGCGGCGAGGACCTGACCCAGGAGATCCGGTCCATCCTCACCGACGCCGGCCTGCTCGGCGGCGTGCTGCTGGCCGTGGTGGACACCGACGGCCGCCCCTCGCTCGGCTACCGGGCGAACAAGCTCGTCGAGCGGGGTCAGAAGCGCGCCGCCGCGAAGCAGCGCGAGATCGAGAAGAAGACCGGCGCGCTCGAGAAGAAGGCCAAGGGAGCGGTGGCGACCGCGCAGAAGCAGCTCGCCGAGCAGCGGGGCTGACGAGTGGCGTCAGAGGTTCTGTGGACCGCACCCGTGGCCGACCGGCCGGTCGACGCCCTGGTGCAGGTGCCGGGATCGAAGTCCCTGACCGCCCGGTGGATGCTGCTGGCCGCGGCTGCCGCAGAGCCGTCCGTGCTCCGCGGCGCGCTCGTCTCCCGCGACACCCGGCTGATGCGCGATGCGCTCGAGAGGCTCGGCGCGGTGCTCGAGGTGAAGGACGGGGCCCTGCACATCACCCCCATCCCGCCGCCGGGCCCCCATCCGGCCGAGCCGATCGAGATCCACACCGGGCTCGCCGGCACGGTCATGCGCTTCGTGCCGCTGCTGGCCGCGCTGCGTCACGGCGACGTGCGCTTCACCGGCGACGCCCCGGCGCTGCAGCGGCCGATGGAGCCGGTGATCGCCCTGCTGCGCCAGCAGGGCGTGGAGGTCACCGAGCACGGGGAGCCCGGGCGGCTGCCCCTGACGGTGCACGGCACCGGGACCCTGCGGGGCGGCCACCTCGAGGTCGACGCCGCCGCCTCCAGCCAGTTCATCTCCAACATGCTGCTGGTCGCCGCGCATGCCGAGGAGGACGTCGAGCTGGTGCACGTGGGCGAGGTGCTGCCCTCGCTGCCGCACATCGACATGACGATGGAGACGCTGCGCCAGGCCGGTGTGGAGGCCTCGCACGACCTCGACGAGCAGGGCCGGCACGTCTGGCGGGTCCGCCACGGACGGATCCGGCCGGTCGAGATCACCATCGAGCCGGACCTGTCCAACGCCGGCCCGTTCCTGGCCGCCGCCCTGGCCACCGGCGGCACCATCGCCGTGGACAACTGGCCGGAGACCACCACCCAGCCCGGCGACGCCTACCGCGACCTGCTGACGCGGATGGGCGGCGAGGTCTGGCGCGAGGGCAGCACCGTGTGCGTGCGCGGCACCGGCGAGCTGCACGGGATCGACGCCGACATGTCCGCGATGGGTGAGCTGGTGCCGACGATGTCGGCCCTGTGCGCGCTCGCGGACTCGCCCTCGCGCCTCACCGGCGTCGCCCATCTGCGCGGCCACGAGACCGACCGGCTGAAGGCGCTGGCCACCGAGCTGACGAAGGTCGGCGCGCGCACCGTCGAGCTCGAGGACGGGGTGGAGATCCATCCCGGTGAGCTGCACGGCGCGGTCTTCGAGAGCTACGAGGACCACCGCATGGCGACCGCCGGCGCGATCCTCGGGCTGCGGGTCGCGGATCTGCGGGTGGTCGACATCGGCACCACGCAGAAGACCCTGCCGGACTTCGTGGGGATGTGGTTGTCGATGCTGCACCCGGAACCGGGGGCGGACGACGCGTGAGGCGCTCCGCGAGGGAGTACGACGAGAGCGACGTCCGCGTCCGCCCGCAGCGGCGCGGCTCGCGCCCGCGCACGAAGGACCGGCCCAAGCACGAGGACGCCGTCACCGCCCGCGTGGTCTCCGTGGACCGCGGGCGGTGGCGGACCGTGCTCGCCGAGGGCACGGACCAGGAGCGGGCGGTCACCGCGATGCGCGCCCGGGAGCTGGGCCGCTCCCCCATCGTGCCCGGCGACCTGGTGGGGCTGGTCGGCGACACCTCGGGGCGTGACGGCACGCTCGCCCGCATCGTGCGCATCCGGGAGCGCAGCTCCTTCCTGCGCCGCAGCGCCGACGACGACGACGCGACGGAGCGCCCCCTGGTCGCGAACGTGGACCTGATGGTGATGGTCACCGCCGTCGCCGAGCCGGAGCCCCGCGGCGGGATGATCGACCGCTGCCTGGTGGCCGCCTACGTCGCCGGGATCGAGACGCTGCTGGTGCTGACCAAATCGGATCTGCGCTCCCCCACGGAGTTCCTCACCACCTACGCGCCGCTCGGGCTGGAGCACGTGGTGACGCGCCGGGAGACGCCCGCGGAGGCGACGGATCCCGCGCATCCCTCGATCGTGGGACTGGAGGAGCTGCGGGCACGGCTCTCCGGCCGGATCAGCGTGCTCGTCGGCCATTCGGGCGTCGGGAAGTCCACTCTGCTGAACGCCCTGGTGCCGGGCACGGACCGGGCGATCGGCGGGGTCAACGACGTCACCGGCCGGGGCCGCCACACCTCCTCCTCGGCGCTGGCGATGCCGCTGCCGGGCGACGACGGCTGGGTGATCGACACCCCCGGCGTGCGCTCCTTCGGGCTGGGCCACGTGGATCCCGACGAGCTGCTGGACGCCTTCGCGGATCTCGCCGAGCTGGCGGAGGAGTGCCCGCGCGGCTGCACCCACCTCGAGGACGCCCCGGACTGCTCCCTGGACGAGCAGGTCGCCGCGGGCGGGGCCGGGAGCGCCGGCCCGGCCCGGCTGGTGTCCTATCGGCGGCTGGCCACGGCGCTGCGCGAGAACGACCCCTGGGAGATGTGAGGGCCGCGGCGGCGCGGGTCCCGGAGCGCCCACCGTCGCCGGGACGGTCCCGCGTCGCTGCCCGGAGCAGGCGGTCACGGCCCGTACTGTAGGCGCATGTCCTCTCGATACGCCGATGACCTGCGCCTCGCCCACGTGCTGGCCGATGCCGTGGACCAGCTGACCATGTCGCGCTTCAAGGCGCAGGATCTCGAGGTCTCCACGAAGCCCGACCTCACCGAGGTCACCGACGCCGACCGCGCCGCCGAGCAGCTGGTGCGCTCCCAGCTGTCCCGCTCGCGCTCCCGCGACCAGGTGATCGGCGAGGAGTTCGGCAGCACCGGCGCCTCCCCGCGCCAGTGGGTGATCGACCCGATCGACGGCACCAGCAACTTCGTGCGCGGCGTACCGGTCTGGGGCACCCTCATCGGGCTCATCGAGGACGGGCGGCCCGTCGTGGGCCTGGTCTCCGCGCCGTCGCTGGGCCGGCGGTGGTGGGGCGGTGAGGGCGTGGGCGCCTGGACCGGTTCGCGGATCAACAACGCCTCGCGGCTGCAGGTCTCCTCCGTCGACTCGATCGAGGAGGCCTCGCTGTCCTACTCCTCGCTGCACGGCTGGGCGGAGCGGGAGAGGCTCCCGCAGATGCTGAACCTGATGCAGCGCTTCTGGCGCACCCGCGCCTACGGCGACTTCTGGTCCTACATGCTGGTGGCCGA
>CAZHSL010000259.1:0-4261 GCA_964535185.1 uncultured Corynebacterium sp. | reverse complement strand
CCCAGCACGATCCCCTCCTCGGTGATCCGCACCGGCAGCTCGGGCCAGGGCTCGTGCCCGGGCCGGCTGAGCACATTGACGGTGAAGATGCCGCCCGCAAAGGCCAGGAACGGCAGCTGGGCGCGCAGCATCCGCACCGGGCCCAGCCGGCATCCGAGCATCGCGCCCGCACCGAGCAGCACGTACAGCACCGCCAGCGGAGCCGGGTCGGTCAGGGCGATGCAGGCGATGCTGAGCGCGGTCAGCAGCCCCAGCAGGACGGCGGGGTTGCGGCGGGAGAGCCAGGGACGGCCGCGGGTGCCCGCATCGGCTCCTCCGGCCGGCGGGGTTCCGGGCGCGGGGAGCGCGTCCTCCGGATGGGAGCCGCCCTGCTCCGCGCCCGGAGGCTCGTCGCCCGAGGGGGACGAGCGCGCCGGAGGGCCGGCGCGGAGACCGGCCCGGCGCAGCAGGTCGTGATCCTGCAGCAGGGAGGCCGGGCTCATCGGGCCGTGCACCCGGCCCGAGGCGATCACGACGACCTCGTCGGCCGCCTCCACGGTCCGCAGATCGTGGGTGGCGACCACCACCCCGTGCCCGTCGCTGGCGGCGTCCCGCAGCTGGGTGTGGACGGTGCGCGCGGCGGCGCGATCCAGTCCGTACCCGGGTTCGTCGGCCAGCAGCACCGGCCGGTGCGCGAGCAGCATCGCCCCGATCGCGAGGCGCCGCTGCTGGCCGCCGGAGAGGGCGAACGGGCTCGCCTCCCGTCGCTCGTCGAGGCCGAGCCGCGCGCGCATCGCCGCCACCTGTTCGGGGGCGGCTCCGGAGGCGGCGAGCTCCCCGTCCACGGTGTCGGCCACGAACTGGGATTCGGGGCGTTGGAAGACGAGCCCCGCGGCGGCGCCCTCGACCTCGCCGCGCAGCGGCGCGTCCAGCCGGGACAGCGCGCCCAGCAGCGTCGACTTCCCGGCGCCGTTGCGGCCCACGACCGCGAGCATCCGGCCGGCCCGCACCGTGAGATCGACCCCGGTCAGCACGGCGCGCTCCTCGTGGCCGAGATCGGCGCCGCGCACGGTCAGCAGCGGCTCCGCCGGGGCGGCGGGCCGCGTGCCCGGCATCGGTGCAGGTGCGGGGGCCGGCTCGGCATCCGGAGCCGCGACCGGAGCGGTCTCCTGCGCGAGCCGCTGCTCGACCTCGTGCGGCAGCCAGCAGCCGGCCTCGCGCAGCGTGGCGCCGTGGCGGGCGAGCACCTCGGCGGTCGGCCCGTCGGCGAGCACCCGGCCGGAGGCGTCGAGGGCGAGGGTGCGCGGCGGGAGCCCGTCCACTCCGCACTTCCCCGCCCAGTCGTCGAGCCGGTGCTCGACGAGCACGGCCGCGACCTCACCGGCGGCGGTCGCGGTGCGGACGGCCTCGCGCACCGCTGCGACCCCGTCGGCATCGAGCATCGCGGTGGGCTCGTCCAGCAGCAGCAGGCGCGGACCGGCCACCGACGCGGCGGCGAGCCCAGCCCGCTGCAGCTGGCCGCCCGACAGCGATGCGGCAGTGCGCCCGCCGAGCCCCGCGATACCGGCTGCGCCCAGGGCGTCGTCGATGCGCGGGCCGATCTGCGCGCGCGGGACGCAGCGGCTCTCGAGCGGCAGTGCGACGTCGTCGGCCACCTGCGGGAGGCAGACGCCGCTGGCCGGGTCCTGCCCCAGATACCCGACCATCGCGGACGCCGCCAGGACGCCACCCGCGACGGGGTCCATCCCGCCCACCCGCACCGTGCCGGTGACGTGGGCGCGCTGATGGGCGGGGATCGCCCCGGCGAGCGCGCGCAGCAGCGTGGACTTCCCGCTCCCGCTGGGGCCCAGCAGCAGCAGCTGCTCCCCCGCGTCGAGGCTCCCGGTCCAGGGGCCGACGCCGGCACCGGAGGGCAGCACCACCTCGAGGTCCTGCGCGACGACGACCGGCTCCGCGCAGGAGGCGTGGTCCTCCCCGGCCGTGAGCGCCGACGGCTCAGCGGACATGGCGCTGCGGGATGCCGTCGGACCGGACGGCGCCGATCGCGAAGTTCGCGAGCACCCCGGTGCGCTCGAGCGCCCGGACGATCACCTTCGCCAGCAGCCCGCCGAGCACGATCCCGGAGAGCACCTGCACCCCGAGCCGGAGCGTGAGGAGGTCCTGCCCGTACCAGCCCATCCGGTACGCGGTCCAGAAGAACACCAGGCCTGCGCCGAGCGCCCCGGACGCCGCGAACACGCCCCAGCCGTAGCGGCGGTAGCGCGTCAGGGCGAAGGGCAGCTCGCTGCCGATCCCCTGCAGCGCGGCGGAGAGCACCAGCAGCGGGCCGACGGGGCTGCCCAGGAACACCACCTCGATGACCGCGGCGAGCATCTCGGCGAGGATCCCCACGCCCGGACGCCGCAGGATCGCCAGCGCGATCGGTGCCACCAGCAGCCAGGAGCCGAACACCACGTGCTGGGCGAGATCACCGGCCGGCCCCATCGCGATGGCGAGACCGTTCCATGCCTGCACGAACATCCAGTACAGGAAGCCGAACACCACTCCGAGCACCACGACCAGCACGATCTCCCGCAGCGACAGCCGGGCACGGCCCGGAGCCGGCGCGGTCCGCACGGCGCTCATCGGCCCACCTCGAGCTCGTGCGCCTCGTGGGAGGGGCTGTTCAGGGAGAGGGTGAGATGGCTGGTGACGTGCTGGACGCTGCGGCCCACCAGCAGCCAGCCGGCCACGGCCGTGGCGATGACCTCGCCGATGTCGCCCGCCAGGCGGGTGACGAAGTGCTCGGAGCCGCGGAACGTCCCCCGCTCCCTGGCGTGCTCGATCGCGGCGTGGATGTCGCGCATGTGGTCGGGCGCGGTGCCGTCGGCGGAGACCTGGTCGGCGAGCGGGTACAGCGACCACTCGCCGGAGGCGTACCGGCCGGTGCGGCGCGGGGCCGGGACGTCGGTGCGGCGAGGGCCGGCGCCGCCCGGCAGCTCGCACACCACCTCGCCGGGGCAGCCGCGCGAGAGGGTCACGGAAAGCGTGCAGTGGTGCCCGGTGTCCGCGAGGTCGGCGGCGAGGTCGATCAGGTACCGCTGCAGCGAGGTCTCGTGACCGCCGAGGTAGGTGGACACGTCCCCGGTCTCGCGCACCAGACCGGTCTGGTCGAGGCGGGAGAGGACGCCGACCAGCACGCGGGCGTAGTCGTCGGCCATCACGGCCGCGGTGACACGAGCGCCGACGCCGAAGCCGAGCGGCGTCGCGGCGGGGTCGGCATCCGGTGCGTCCGACGGGACGTCGGGGGCCGCCGGGCGGGCGGCGGTGCCGAGGGCGGGAGCAGGAACGCCTGCAGGTGAGGGGATCATGGTCCGTGCCTTTCCAGACGGGCACGGGCGCGCGGCGACGTTCGCTCGGCGGAGCTCCCTGCGCCGGCATGATCCGGGTCAGGTTCTACGGTCGGAGTTGGAGAACTCCCTCTCAGCCCGGCCCACCGGACTCCCGTGCACGCCCCCACCCTAGCGGCAGCGCGCGTGCCGGGGGCCGCCGTCCGGGCGCGGAGGGGCCGGAGCGGTCAGGCGGGACCCTCGATGAGCGGCACGAAGAGATACGCCCCGTGCACGGTCTCCTCGAGCGCCTCGCCGCGGCGCACGATCCGACGCATCTGCTCGGCGACGGGGATGACCAGGATCCCGCCCTCGCCCAGCTGCGCCGGCAGGGACGGCGGCAGGCTGCGCGCCCCGGCGGAGACGAGGATGCGGTCGAAGGGGGCGTCCTCCGGCGCGCCGAGCACGCCCGGCCGGGCCTCGCGGATCTCCGCCCGCGCCTCGGGCACGGCCTCGGCGAGCGCGGCGCGCGCGGGGCCGAGCAGGGAACGCTGCCGCTCGACGCCGAGCACCTCCCCGTCGGGCCCGACGAGATGGGCCAGCAGCGCGGTGGTCCAGCCGGAGCCGGCCCCGAGGTCGAGCACCCGGTTCCCCTCGCGCACGTCGAGCAGGCGCAGCATGTCCGCCACGGTGGTGGGCTGCGAGTTGGTCTGCCCGTCCCCGATCGGCAGCGGGGCGTCCTGCTCGGCCAGATGCCGGTGCGAGGCGGGGAGGAAGCGGGCCCGCGGCACCGCCTGCATCGCCTGCGCGACCCGGTCGGCGGGGTCCCCCGCGCTGTCGGCCGGGTCGGCGCTGCCGTGCTCGTGCCTCATCGTGCTCCTCCTCCCTCGGTCCTCAGGCCGTGCCGACCTCGACGACGCCGTCGGCCGGCCAGTCGCGCACCTCGGTGCCCTCGGGGGCGAGGTTCGTGGACT
>CAZHSL010000258.1:0-4290 GCA_964535185.1 uncultured Corynebacterium sp. | reverse complement strand
CCTCCTGGCCGCCGTTGAGCACCAGCAGCGCCGGCGGCTCCTTCAGCACGGCCTTCACCCGTGCGCCGATGTCGCCGATGTCGCCGACCGCGTAGAACTGCTCGGAGACGATCCGCCCGCTGCGCGGGTTGAGGTAGAGCTCGAGCTCCTGGAACAGGCTGCGGCCCTGGGCGGTGTCCTCGGAGAGGTAGGCGACGGTGCCCGGGGTCCCGCCCCGGTCGGAGTCGGCGCCCAGCGCGATCTCGCTGTACTGGGCCGCGAGGGTGCGGTCGTCCGGCGACAGGCGCATCAGCAGGTTCGCTGTCTGCACGTCGTCGGCGCGCACGCTCATGCCCGAGGTGAACACGTCGATCACGGCCAGCCCCGCCTCGACCACGGCGGGCATCGCCGCGATCAGCGACTCCTCGTCGATCGAGGTGATCAGGCAGGTGGCGCCCGCCCCGGCCAGCTCCTCGATGACCGGGGCGAGGTCCTCGCCCGGCTCCTGCATCACGTGGCGGTCGAGCAGCACCACCTCGTGGCCGAAGAGCCCGCCCCAGCGGGCGTTGACGTCGATCCGCGCTTCCTGCACGGCGACGGAGATCGCCTCCTCGAAGGCGGCCATCCGGCCGTAGGCGGCACCGATCTGCCCGATCACCAGCGGGGTGTCGGGCTCCTCGAGCTGCTCGGCGGAGGGCGGGGGCTCCGTGGGCCGCGCACCCCGCCCCCGGCACCCGCTGAGCGCCCCCGCACCGAGGATCCCGGCCCCCAGGCCGCGCACCAGGGCGCGTCGTGTGATCGCCATCGTCGTGCCGTCCCCCTCTCCGCCCGCCCCACCCCGGGCCCGGACGGTCCCGGTTCAGTCCTTCGCGCCGCCCAGCTGGTCGACGACCGCGTCGGCGACCTCGCGCATGGTCAGGCGGCGGTCCATCGAGGTCTTCTGGATCCAGCGGAACGCCTCGGGCTCGCTGAGGCCCATGTTCGTCTGCAGCAGGCCCTTGGCGCGGTCCACGCGCTTGCGGGTCTCGAACCGCTCGCCCAGATCCGCGATCTCGGACTCGAGCTGGGTGATCTGCTGGAAGCGGGAGATGGCGATCTCGATCGCGGGCAGCAGATCCGCCGGGGTGAAGGGCTTGACCACGTAGGCCATCGCGCCGGCGTCGCGGGCGCGCTCGACGAGCTCGGCCTGCGAGAACGCGGTGAGCATCACCACGGGTGCCAGGCTGTCCTCGCCGATCCGCTCGGCGGCGGTGACGCCGTCAACCTGCGGCATCTTCACGTCCATCACCACGATGTCCGGGCGCAGCTCACGGGCCTTGGTCACGGCGCTCTCGCCGTCGCCGACGGCGGCGATCACGTCGAAGCCGGCCTCGGTCAGCGTCTCGACGATGTCCATCCGGATGAGGCTCTCGTCCTCGGCCACGACGGCGGTGCGGCGCGGCGCGTCCGTCTGCGGCAGGTCATCGTCCTGGGCGTCGTCGGGGAGAGGAGTGGTGTCGTCAGTCATGTCGCCCTGTGTCTCGATAAGGGCCCTCCCCCTGGTGCGCGGCACCCACGGGGTCAAGGCCGGTGGTCATCAGCGGTATCCTAATCCAGCCCTCCTGCACGGGGGGTGAGCCGGGTTGGCGGAATGGTAGACGCGGCGCACTCAAAATGCGCTGTCCGCGAGGGCGTGCGGGTTCGAGTCCCGCACCCGGCACCGCTGTTCAGGCGCCTCCGCCTGCGAGAGGCCCTCGACGAGAACGGCGCCCGACGGCCAGAGGGCCGCGGGCGCCGTTCTCGTCACAGTCGGAGGATCAGCCCTCCCGAAGGTGGTTCATCTCCCAACCAGGTGCCGTGCTCGCTCAGCCCTGCGTGCCAGCGGCGATGCGGTCCGCCTCGATGCGCGCGGACTCGGTGCCGTCGAGATCGCCGATGCGGTGCACGCGCAGGGTGTTGGTGGAGCCGTGGACGCCGGGAGGGGAACCGGCGGCGACGATGACCAGATCGTTCTTCTGCAGGCCCTTCTGCTCGCGCAGCAGCTCGTCGACCACGCCGACCATCGCGTCGGAGTCCTTCTGCATCGGCACCAGGTGCGCCTCGATGCCCCAGGTCATCGACAGCTGACGGGCGACCTCGGGGTACGGGGTCAGCGCGAGCAGCGGGATGCTGGGCCGCAGGCGGGACAGGCGGCGGGCGGTGTCGCCGGACTCGGTGAAGGTCACCAGGTACTGGGCCGAGAGCTGGTCGCCGATCTCGGCGGCCGCACGGGTGATCGCACCACCGCGGGTGTGCGGGATGGTGCCCAGCGGGAGGATGCGGTCCGCACCGTTCTCCTCCGTGTTGGTGATGATCCGCGCCATGGTGCGCACGGCCTCGAAGGGGTACTTGCCCACGCTGGTCTCGCCCGAGAGCATGACCGCGTCGGCGCCGTCGAGGATCGCGTTGGCGCAGTCGGAGGCCTCGGCGCGGGTGGGGCGCGGGCTCTCGATCATCGACTCGAGCACCTGGGTGGCCACGATCACGGGCTTCGCGTTGCGGCGGGCCAGCTCGATGGCGCGCTTCTGGACCAGCGGGACCTGCTCCAGCGGCAGCTCGACACCGAGGTCGCCACGAGCCACCATGATGCCGTCGAACGCGCCGACGATGGAGCGCAGCGCGCGGACGGCCTGCGGCTTCTCGATCTTGGCGACCACCGGCACGCGGCGGTTCTCCTCCTGCATGATCCGCAGCACGTCGTCCATGTCGTGGGCGTCGCGGACGAAGGACAGCGCCACCAGGTCCGCGCCGAGCCCCAGGCCGAAGCGGAGGTCCGCCACGTCCTTCTCGCTCATCGCGGGGACGGAGACGGCCACGCCCGGCAGGTTGATGCCCTTGTTGTTCGAGACGGGGCCGGGCACCTCGACGACGGTGACCACGTCGGTGTCGGTGACCTCGGTGACGCGCACCGAGACCTTGCCGTCGTCGATGAGCAGCACGTCACCGGGGCGGCAGTCGCCCGGCAGGCCCTTGAACGTGGTCGAGACGCGCTCGCGGGTGCCCTCGACGTCCTCAGTGGTGATGGTGAGGGTCTCGCCCACCTCGAGCTCGTGCGGCCCGTCGGCGAACCTGCCCAGACGGATCTTCGGGCCCTGCAGGTCGACCAGGACGGCGACGTTCTTCCCGAGGTCCTCGGCGGCCCGACGGATGTTCGCGTACACCTGCGCGTGATCGTCGTGCGTGCCGTGGCTGAAATTCATCCGGGCGACGTTCATCCCGGCTTCGATCAGAGTGCGGATCTGCTCATAGGTACCGGTCGCCGGACCCAGTGTGCAGACGATCTTCGCTTTGCGCATGTCAACCCATCTGTAGTTCGTGTGAGGGCCGCGTTCCCTCCGGAACAGCGCGCGCGCCGCGGGAGGGCCGCGGCATCGCGTGTCTTCGCCCTAGTCTTTCACATTGTGACGGGGTTCTCGCCGGGTCTCACGGGGCGCGGCAGCGACGTGGACCCGGTCAGGTGCGCATCGACCGCTGCGGCGCAGCTGCGGCCCTCCGCGATCGCCCACACGATGAGGCTCTGACCTCGAGCGCAGTCGCCGGCGGTGAAGACGCCCGGCACGCTCGTGGCCCAGTCGGCGTCGTGCGCGATGCTGCCCCGTGAGGTGAGGTCCACTCCGAGGGCCTCGAGCAGGCCCTCGCGGCGGGCGCCGGTGAAGCCCATCGCGATCAGGACCAGCGTGGCGGGCAGCACCGTCTCGGTGCCGGGGGTGGGCACGCGGGCCCCGTCCCGGTACCGGGTGCGGGCCACGACGAGTCCGTCCACGGCGCCCCCGGCGTCGACCCGGAATCCGGTGGTGGTGGCGAGGTAGGAGCGCTCCCCGCCCTCCTCGTGGGCCGCGGAGACCTCGAACAGCACCGGGTGGGTGGGCCACGGCTGGGTCTCGTCGCGCTCCGCGGGCGGCTGGGTGCCGATCGCGAGCGTGGTCACCGACCGGGCGCCCTGCCGCAGCGCCGTGCCCAGGCAGTCGGCGCCGGTGTCGCCGCCGCCGATGATCACCACGTCCTTGCCCGCCGCGCTGAGCGGGTGCTCGATGCGATCGCCCTCGACGAACCGGTTCGCCTGGGTGAGGTACTCCATCGCGGGATGGATCCCGGCGGCGCCGCGGCCCGGCACCGCCAGCTCGCGGGGAACGCTCGCCCCGGTCGCCAGGACCACGGCATCGACACGGGAGCGCAGCTCCGGGACGCTCAGCGCGCCCGGGCCGTCCCCTCCCACGTCCACCCCGGTGCGGAACCTCGTGCCCTCGGCGCGCATCTGCTGCAGGCGGCGCTCGAGGTGACGCTTCTCGAGCT
>CAZHSL010000257.1:0-4294 GCA_964535185.1 uncultured Corynebacterium sp. | reverse complement strand
GGCACCAAGATCCACCTCGAGTACCCGAGCGTCGGCGCGACCGAGCAGGTGCTGCTCACGGCCGTGCGCGCCCAGGGCATCACCGAGCTCACCAACGCCGCGGTCGAGCCCGAGATCGAGGACCTCATCGCGGTGCTGCAGAAGATGGGCGCGCTGATCTCCCTGCAGACCGACCGCACCATCACCATCGAGGGCGTCGAGGCCCTGGGCGGCTACCAGCACACCGCGCTGGCGGACCGCATCGAGGCCGGCTCCTGGGCCTGCGCCGCACTGGTGACCGGGGGCGACGTCTTCGTCCGCGGCGCCGAGCAGAAGCCGATGGCGACCTTCCTCAACGTCTTCCGCAAGGTGGGCGGCGGGATCGAGATCCGCGAGGACGGCATCCGCTTCTTCCATCCCGGCACGCCCCTGAAGGCGATCGCGCTGGAGACCGACGTGCACCCCGGCTTCATGACCGACTGGCAGCAGCCGCTCGTGGTCGCGCTCACCCAGGCCGACGGCATCTCGATCCTCCACGAGACCGTCTACGAGAACCGGCTCGGATTCACCTCGGCGCTGAACGACATGGGTGCCCGCATCCAGGTGTACCGCGAGTGCCTGGGCGGCTCGAGCTGCCGCTTCGGGCGCAGCAACTACAACCACTCCGCCGTCGTCTCCGGGCCGCACGAGCTCCACGCCGCCGACATCACCGTGCCCGACCTCCGCGGCGGCTTCTCCTACCTGATCGCCGCGCTCGGCGCCGAGGGGACCTCCACCATCCGCGGCATCGACCTCATCGACCGCGGCTACGAGTCCTTCCGCGAGAAGCTCTCCGCGCTCGGGGCCGAGTACTGGGAGGAGGGCTGAGCGTGGACCACGAGCTCGAGCAGGACCGGATCGCCGGGCCGCAGCCCGGGGCGGCCGGCTCCCTGGCGCTGCGGGACATCCCCATCCCCGACTACTGCGACGTCGTGATCGTGCCCACCGCCGGCGTGGAGGAGACCGACCCGCGCATCTGGGCCGAGGCGATCTTCTCCCACGAGAACACGCCGCTGTCCTCCCGCGGGCTGCGGGCGCTGCGCGACGAGACGATCCGCCTGTTCGACATGGTGCCGCCGCCGCAGAAGGAGTACGTCACCGACGAGGTGGTCGGCTCCGAGGCGCTGATCATCGACGACGACGACAAGCTGACCGTCCGCATCGGGGTCGCACTGCTGCCGGGCGGGGACCTGCTGCAGGTCACCACCGCGGTGAAGTACCGCTCGATCCGCGGCCGCCTCGCCTTCGCGCCGCGCCGGCTCATGCACGCCGCAGCGGTGAACACGCTCGCGCGCCGCGCGCCGACGACCCTGCGCCGGCGCGCCCTGGCCGGCGATCCCCGCGCCGCCTCCCTGACCGGGCAGGTCTCGCGCAGGGCACTGGGCCGGGGCACCTCGGACAGGCGATGACCGATCTGCTGCGCAGCTGGGACGTGGGCACCGCCCGCATCCCGGCGCGACGGGCGGGAGCCGTGATCGGCCTCGCCCAGCTGCCGCTGCGGCCCCTGCTCACGCTGCTCGCCCGGCCCCGCTGGGAGGGCACCGACCGCTTCCCCGCCACCGGCCCGGTGATCGCCTGCGGCAACCACCTCAGCGCCTTCGACGCCTTCGGCTACGGCCATCTGCTGCAGGCCTCCGGGATCGCGCCGCGCTTCCTGGCCAAGGAGTCCCTGTTCCGCGTCCCGGTGCTGGGGGCCCTGCTGCGCGGCGCCCGGCAGATCCCCGTGCGCCGCGGCACCGCCCGCAGCCGCGACTCCCTCGCCGATGCCCGGGACGCGCTCGCCCGGGGAGAGCTGATCATGGTCTTCCCCGAGGGCACCTACACCCGGGATCCCGAGCTGTGGCCGATGCGGGCGCGGCTGGGCGCCGCCCGGCTCGCGCTCGAGACCGGAGCACCGCTGCTGCCCATCGCGACCTGGGGCGGCCGCGCCCTGTGGCCGGTCGGCTCCCCGTTCCCGCGGCCCCGCCCACGTCGCCGCGTCCGGATGCTGGTGGGGGAGCCGTTCACCGTCGCCCCGCTCGAGGGGGAGACCGCACAGCAGGCCGCGCTGCGGGCCACCGACGAGCTGATGGGCCGCATCGCCGCGCTGCTCGGTCAGCTCCGCGGCGAGCGGCCGCCGACCGTGCTGCACGACGGCCGGCGCGACACCCATCGCCCCGAGATCGGCCGCCCCCAGCGCGGCTACCGAGCCTGGAGGCAGACCGCACCATGACCGCACCGTCCCCGACCCGACGCCTCGCCGTGCTCGGCGCCGGCAGCTGGGGCACCACCTTCGCCCGCGTCCTCGCCGACGGAGGGTCGGAGGTCGTGCTCTGGGCCCGCCGCGAGGAGATCGCCCGCGAGATCCGCGAGGAGCACCGCAACCGCGCCTACCTCCCGCAGCACGACCTGCCCGAGACCGTCCACGGCACCTCCGACCTCGACGAGGCGCTCGCCGGCGCCGACGGGGTGGTCGTCGCCGTCCCCGCCCAGTCGCTGCGCGCGACCCTCCAGGCGCGGCCGGCGCTGCCCGCGGTGCCGGTGCTGTCGCTGACCAAGGGGATCGAGCGCGGCACCGATTCCCGCATCAGCCAGGTGATCGTCGAGGCCGGACGGGCGCAGCCGGAGCTCGTCGGCGTGCTGTCGGGCCCGAACCTGTCGGCCGAGATCGCCGAGCGCCGCCCCTGCGCGAGCGTCGTCGCCGCACCCTCCCAGGAGCTCGCCGACGCGCTCGCCGCCTGGTGCCGGGCGCCCTATCTGCGGGCGTACACCTCCACCGACGTGATCGGGGTGGAGGTCGCCGGCGCCGTGAAGAACGTCATCGCGATCGCCGTCGGCGCCGCCACCGGCCTGGGGCACGGCCACAACACCACCGCCAGCCTGATCACCCGGGGCCTGGCCGAGATCACCCGGCTCGGCGTGGCCCTGGGCGGGCGCCGCGAGACCTTCGCCGGGCTCGCCGGGATGGGGGACCTCGTCGCCACCTGCGCCTCCCCGCTGAGCCGCAACCACCGCCTGGGCCTCGCCCTGGGCCGCGGGCTGGACGTCGAGGCCGCCGCCGCCGAGGTGGGCAGCACCGCCGAGGGCGTCGCCACCGCCCGCGCGGTCGCGGATCTCGCCGCGCAGCTCGGCGTGGACATGCCGATCACCCGCGCGGTCGTGGCCGTCGTCGACCACGGCGAGAGCATCGATGAGGTCACCACGGCCCTGTTGTCCCGCTCGGTCCGCCCCGAGTGAATATCCTCGGGGACATGAGAACCACCGTCGCCCTCCTGTTCGGCGGCCGCAGCGGAGAGCACGGCATCTCGTGCGTCACCGCCGGCGGCATCCTCGCCGCGATCGATCGCGAGCGCTACGAGGTGATCGCGCTCGGCATCACCCGCGAGGGCCGCTGGGTCCACGTCTCCGACGATCCCAGCGACTGGACCCTGGTCGACGGCCGCGCCCCGGAGGTCGACCCCGTCGGCCCCGAGGTGCTGCTGCCCGCCGTGCGCCACCGTCCCGGGGAGCCGATCACCCTGCGCACCATCCGCGACGGCGCGGTCGAGCCGCTCGCCGACATCGACGTGGTCTGGCCGCTGCTGCACGGCGCCTACGGCGAGGACGGCACCGTCCAGGGCATGCTCGAGATGCTCGACATCCCCTACGTGGGCAGCGGCGTGCTCGCCTCGGCCGCCGCGATGGACAAGTCCGCCACGAAGCTCGTGCTGCGCGCCGCCGGCCTCGAGTGCGCCCCCGGCATCGTCGTGCACGAGGACGACTGGACCTCCGGGTCCCACCGCGTCGCCACCTACCTCCGCAACACCCACCCGCTTCCCTGGTTCGTCAAGCCGGCCCGGGCCGGGTCGAGCCTCGGCGTGACCCGGGTGAGCGATCCCCGGGAGCTCGAGGCGGCGATGAGGAGCGCCTTCGCCGAGGACCCGAAGGTCCTCGTCGAGGAGGGGCTCGAGGCCCGCGAGGTCGAGTGCGGCGTGCTCCAGGGCCGTGACGGACGCGAGCCCAGCACCACCCTGCCCGGAGAGGTGAAGGTCGGGGCGGATCTCGAGTTCTACGACTACGAGGCGAAGTACTTCGGCAAGGGGACCGTGAGCATCGACGTGCCCGCCGCGCTGCCCGACGCCGTGCTCGAGGAGGCCCGCGAGATCGCCTGCCGCGCCTTCCGGGCCCTGGGCCTGGAGGGCCTGGCCCGGGTCGACATGTTCGTCACGGCGGACCACCGCGTGCTCGTCAACGAGGTCAACACCATGCCCGGCTTCACCCCGTACTCGATGTTCCCGGTGCTGTGGGAGAACATGGG
>CAZHSL010000256.1:0-4306 GCA_964535185.1 uncultured Corynebacterium sp. | reverse complement strand
CTCAGCCGTCCTTCGCCTGGCGACCGGAGAGCTGGAGGAAGCGCCTCCAGGGCACGGACATCCCGAAGGCCGAATTCACACTGACGGACTGCATCCAGACGATCGTGGAGCGAACGGCTCGGCCGGAGGACGGTTCCCGGCCACGGATCGACCGCAAGCACGTGACGACGTTGCACAGCCCTGAGACCCTGGTGGTGGACGGGACGTACGACGAGCAGGCCGTGGTCACCGCGTTCCTCGCGTCGATGATCTGGGGGTACGGGACCACCGGCTACGGCCCGTATCGCACGGCGCGCGTCCTCACCTCGAATCCGTGCGCGATCGCCCACCTCACGGAGACGGCGGAGCGGGCCCAGGCCTCGGCCGATGGAGGCATCGATGCGTTCGACCACATTGCCGAGTCCAGGAAGAACACCCAGTACCTGAAGTACCTCGGACCGGCGTTCGGCACGAAGTTCCTGTACTTCCTCACGGCCGCCTCGAGCACCGCGAGGACGACTCCGGTGATGGATGCGGTGGTGAGGCGCTGGTTCCGCACGCACGCCGACATCGACCTCGTCACCTGGACGTGGTCGAAGGGCCAGTACCGCACATATCTGGAGGCACTCGACGCGTGGAAGGGAGAGTTCACACGTAAGGACGGGACGCCCTTCGAGCGAGACGACGTGGAACTGCTGATCTTCTCGCACAGCCGCGGTGACGACGCCGTGTGGGAGTCCGCCCCCATGGCTCTCTCCACCGATGCTCTGCTGGATCTGCTGCAGAGCGACATCGACCAGATCGCAGACCGCATCGACTCGCCCGACGGCCCGGCACTGCTGCAGCAGCTCGCAGACTGGGTCGCGCACAGCGGCGCGACGGACTCCTGAACGGCGGGGAGTCATCCTTTCCGCACCGTGCGGCCCACATCGCACCGCAGGTCCTCGCTCGTCGCGTGCCGTTGCTACGGTGAGTTCATAACCAGCGATTCCGTCATGGCCGACCTTCGCGCTTTCGCCGCCGAGCGTGACTGGCACCAGTTCCACAGTCCGGAGTACCTCGCGACGTTGCTCCCATAGGCTGATCGAATTCGCACTTCCATGGAGGTCCAATGCCGTACTTGCCGGCAACCACGATCGCAGCGACTCTCGCCCAGATCGAGCGGAAGGACCTCATCCTGCCCGCGATCCAGCGCGAGTATGTCTGGAAGCCGCATCAGGTCGTCGCCCTGTTCGACAGCATCATGCGGGGCTATCCGATCGGCAGCTTCCTCTCGTGGCGGGTGGAACCTGCGACGGCGAAGGAGTTCCGGTTCTACGACTTCCTCCGCAGCTACAACGAGTTGGACATGCGCCACAACCCTGAGCTCGCGGTGCCTCCGAATCAGCCAGCGGTGGCCGTGCTCGACGGCCAGCAGCGCCTCACCTCGCTCAACATCGGACTGCGCGGGACCTACGCGATGAAGAAAAAGTACGCCTGGAGCGGGATCCCGGAGAACTACCCGGCCCGGACCCTTCACGTCAGCCTTCGCGGTCACGCCCCGGAGAACGCGGCAGGCCTGCTATACGACCTGCGCTTCCTTTCCGAAGCACAGCTCAATGCCCTCGACCCCGACGATGCACGCTACTGGCTCCCCGTGCCGGCCGTGCTCGCAGCCGGCCCGGGCATGGGACTGTGGCGCGTCCTCGCAGAGCGCGATCTCGGGAACGACACCGAGGCGATGGACATCGCCTCTCTACTGGCGGAGAAGATCCACTCGGAGCACTCGGTGCACTTTTTCGAGGAGACGGATCAGGACATCGAGCGGGTGCTGGACATCTTCATCCGCGTGAACTCCGGCGGGACCGTCCTCTCCTACAGCGACCTCCTGCTCTCCATCGCGACCGCGCAGTGGAGGAACCGCGATGCCCGCAAGGAGGTTCACGGGCTGGTGGACGAGCTGAACTCCACCGGGATCGGCTTCCGCTTCTCCAAGGACCTCGTGCTCAAGACCGGGCTCGTCCTCAGCGGGGTCCCGGACGTGGCGTTCAAGGTCAAGAACTTCACGGCTGACAACATGGCACGGCTCGACGAGATGTGGGACGACATCGCATCATCACTTCGACTCACCGTGGGGCTCCTGAGCGACTTCGGCCTCTCGGGAACATCGCTCACGGCGAGCAGCATCGTCATCCCTCTGGCGCAGTACGTCCACCATCGGGGCCTCGACCAGAGTTACCGCGAATCGGCGTCGGCTGCCGGCGACCGTGCTGTGCTGAAGAACTGGGTGCTTCGCGCACTGATCGTCCCCGGCATCTGGGGATCCGGCCTGGATCAGCTGCTCCAGGCATTGCGGAACACGATCCTCGCCCATGGCGATGCCGGGTTCCCGGTCCACGAGATCGACACGATGATGGCCGGGCGAGGGAAGTCCTTGACCGCCACCGAGGAGCTCATCGAGTCGATCCTGGACTATCAGTTCGGCGACGGTGAGACCTTCGGGGTTCTCGCGATCATGTTCCCGCACGTCAACACTCGAAACGTCCATCATGTGGATCACATCGTGCCCCGTGCCCGACTCTCGAAGGGCCCTTTGCACAAGGCTGGCGTCGATGATGGGAAGGTCGACGAGATCCTGGCACTCCGTGACGGACTTCCGAACCTCGAGCTCCTCGAGGGGCCCGAGAACGTCGCGAAGAACGCGAAGATGCCGCTGGCCTGGGCGCGAGACGTGTACACCTCACCGGAGGCCTACTCGGCCTATCTCGATCGCAACGCCCTTCCCGAGCTGATCGACGACCCGGCTGACTTCCTCGAGTTCTACGACTCTCGGCGTGCGCAGATGCGCGAACGGATCCGGCGAGCGTTCGGGCTGGCCGCGTCCTCCGCGCAGGAGACGCGTGAACCTGCCTCGCAGGAGGAGACGATCCCCCCGCTGGACGAGAGCATCGAGGCCGCCGGAATCGAGCTGCTGGACGAGTGAACCTGCCGCGGGGCGAGGAGAACGACTCCTGCTCGTCAGTCGGCCGGGTCGCCGCCGGGCTTGCGGCGACGCCCCTCAGATCTCGGCTCCCCGGCGACCCGTAGGTCGATCTTCGGCGTGAGGCTCTCGATCCTCGCCCGCGCAGCATCACGTTCCTTCTCGGCTGCCTTCAGTGCAATGGAAGTCCCTACGCGCGCGGGCCCCCCGCCGCTTCTCCAGAACCCTGCAGGCACGCGACCCGCTCGCACCTCCCTGGCCTCGAGGTGCACTCGAATCGCCGCCGCGAACAGGACCAGTGCTGAGAGCAGGGCGATGGCTCCGAACTGCCATTGCAGGAGGAACGCCGTCGGGACAACGATCAACTGCACCGCAATGATCGCGGTGATGAGCATCCCGGCCGTGGCAAGTCCAGTAGCAGTTATTGCGGGTTTCAGTGATGCACTGACCGCGCCGAGAGCAAGTACCGTTCCCACGCTCGAGACGAGGACGAGCACAGCAAACGACCACAAGGCCCAGCTCGGCGGTGTCGTCGCCCCTGTGGCGACCATGAGGAGTAAGGACGCCGCGTATGCCGACAGGACAAGGAGCGCTGCCCGGGAGAGTCCCGTCCGCCAGAATGTTGCGTCATCCAGCCTCTTCAAGGTTTCGACATGCTTGAGGGCTCGCTGCTCGTCGGACTCCGCAAGCTGTTTCTTCGTGAGTTCGTCGGCTACATCGAAGGTTCCGATGAACACGCTCAGAGCGATGGTCAACGCGATCGCTGGCACGATCACGAACAAGGCGCCTCTCAGCTCACCCACGCGGAACGCCGCGATGCTCGCCACAGTGAGTGCAGGTGACAGTCCAAGGACGGGGAAGGCTGCAAAGAGTCCCAGTGCGGTACGGAGATCCGCTTCGTCCCTGCGGGTCCTCGCATAGATCTGTCCACCGAGCACCGCGATCAGACAACCAAGCTGAACCGTGATCAGGATGCCGAACACCCATCCGAGCTGTTCGATCACTCCACGTCCGAGCACGGTCGCCATTTGCAGCATGCGGAGCCACCACCCGTCACCGGGTGCGTCGACCACGATGGCGAGGAGATAGATGGTCACACCGGCGTACAACACGGACGGCACCACCACGGCAGCGAAAGGAGGCTTCCAATCGCGTCGGGTGAACTCCAGTGGAGGTGTCCTCCCCGCGTGCCTGCCTGCCGCCGATGTGCTGTCCCTTCCGACGTTCATCGCTGAGGCTCATGCTCTTTATGGATCGCCAGCAACCCGCTCGCCTCCCCCGCCCACGCCACCGCCAGCTGATCCCGCGCCCGTGTCGCCCCCACGTACAGCAGCGACCGCTCCTGCAGCTCGGCGGCCTCGCGGGTCT
>CAZHSL010000255.1:0-4308 GCA_964535185.1 uncultured Corynebacterium sp. | reverse complement strand
CTTGACCAGGAAGTTGTGCTTGGTGATCGGCATCGTCATGCCGACGATGTCCGCCTCCTGGAAGGCGTCGGTGCCGATGAAGGCCGAGCCGACCTGACCGGTGATCGCGACCATCGGGATCGAGTCCATCTGGGCGTCCGCGATGGCGGTGATCAGGTTGGTGGCGCCGGGCCCGGAGGTGGCGAGGCACACCCCGACCTTCCCCGTCGCGTGGGCGTAGCCGCTGGCCGCGTGGCCGGCTCCCTGCTCGTGGCGGACCAGCACGTGGCGCAGGCCCTCGGCGTCCATCAGCGGGTCGTAGGTGGGCAGGATCGCGCCACCGGGGAGGCCGAAGACGACCTCTGCCCCGGCGTGCTTGAGGGACTCGACCAGCGCCTGTGCGCCGGTCATCTGCTGTCCGTTCATCGGAACTCCTTCGTCGTCTCGGACTGTGGCCGTGGCGGTGAGCTGCTGCGTCGATCTCCGGCCCTCCCCCGTGCTGCGTCCGACGCACGAAAAAGCCCCTCCGCCTGGGGCTCAGGGAGGGGCGCGGATGACAGCTCGTAGGGACGAACGGGCGTCAGCCGCGCTCGGGAACTACGAGAAGGATCGTCTGCATGGCCCTATGCTAGGCCACCGCCCGCCCGGCTCACGAGGTGTCCGGATCGCGAGACCGGGCGGGACGGCGGGTCCGCTCAGTCCAGGGGCCGACGGGTCGCGCCGTAGGTCGCCGAGCGCACCAGGTGCGCGTAGACCTTCAGGGCCTGGGAGACCTGCCGCTCGCGGTGCTCGGGGCGCCAGGGCAGCGCGCCCTTGGCGTCGCGGCGCCGGGTGAGCTCCTCCTCGGGGACGTCGAGCTCGAGCAGGCGCTTGTCCACGTCGATGACGATGCGGTCGCCGTCCTCGATCAGGCCGATCAGCCCGCCCTCGGCCGCCTCCGGGGAGATGTGGCCGATGGAGACGCCGCTGGTGCCCCCGGAGAACCGGCCGTCGGTGATCAGGGCGCAGGTCTTCCCGAGCCCGCGGCCCTTGAGGAACGAGGTGGGGTAGAGCATCTCCTGCATGCCGGGACCGCCCTGCGGGCCCTCGTAGCGGATGACCACCACGTCCCCGGCCTTCACCGTCTTGTCGAGGATCTTCTGGACCGCCTCCTCCTGCGAGTCGCAGACCACCGCGGTGCCCTCGAAGTGGAAGAGGTCCTCGGTGACGCCGGCGGTCTTGAACACGGCGCCGTCGCGGGCCAGGTTGCCCTTGAGCACGGCGAGCCCGCCGTCCTTGGTGTGGGCGTGCGGCACCGCGCGGACCACGCCGTTCTCGCCGTCGGTGTCGAGCTCGTCCCAGGTGTTGGTGGTCGAGAAGGCCTGGGTGGTGCGCACCCCTCCGGGCGCGGCGTGGAACAGCGCCTCGGCCTTCTTGGAGGCCGTGCCGCCGCGGATGTCCCACTCGGCCAGCCAGCTGGCCAGATCCGCGGAGTGGACGGTGTGGACGGTGTGGTCCAGCAGCCCGGCACGGTCCAGCTCGCCGAGGATCGCGGGGATGCCGCCGGCGCGGTGGACGTCCTCGACGTGGGCGGTGCCGTTGGGCGCGACCTTCGACAGGGTCGGCACCAGGCGGGAGATGCGGTCGATGTCGTCGAGCCCGAAGTCGACCCCGCCCTCGATGGCGACGGCGAGGATGTGCAGGATCGTGTTGGTCGAGCCGCCCATCGCCACGTCCATCGCCATGGCGTTGGAGAACGCGGCCTTCGTCGCGATGGAGCGCGGCAGCACCGACTCGTCGCCGTCCTCGTAGTACCGCGTGGCGAGCTCGACGATCTTCCGGCCCGCCTCGAGGAAGAGCTCCTTGCGGAACGCGTGGGTGGCGAGCGTGGTGCCGTTGCCCGGCAGGGACAGCCCGAGCACCTCGGTGAGGCAGTTCATCGAGTTCGCGGTGAACATCCCGGAGCAGGAGCCGCAGGTGGGGCAGGCGTTCTCCTCGACGTCGGCGAGCTGGGCGTCGGTGATCGAGTCGTCGGCGCTCAGCGCCATCGCGTCGACCAGGTCGATGCGGTGCTCGGTGACTCCCTCGATCGGCTTGCCGGACTCGGAGGGGCCGCCGGAGACGAAGATGACGGGGATGTTCAGCCGCATCGCGGCCATCAGGTGGCCGGGGGTGATCTTGTCGCAGTTGGAGATGCACACCAGCGCGTCCGCGGTGTGGGCGTTGACCATGTACTCGATCGAGTCGGCGATGATGTCGCGGCTGGGCAGGGAGTAGAGCATGCCGCCGTGGCCCATCGCGATGCCGTCGTCCACCGCGATGGTGTTGAACTCCTTGGAGATGCCGCCGGCCTCTGCGATCGCCCCGGCGACCAGGTCGCCCATGTTCTTGAGATGGACGTGGCCGGGCACGAACTGGGTGTAGGAGTTCGCGATCGCGATGATCGGTTTGCCGAAGTCGCCGCTCTTCATGCCGGTGGCGCGCCAGAGGGCGCGCGCGCCTGCCATGTTGCGGCCGTGGGTGGAGGTGCGGGAGCGAAGCTGAGGCATGGCCGCATGCTACGCCGCCATGCGAGATGGCGGTGTCAGCATCCGGACAGTGGGCATCCGGCGGGGACCTCTTCCCACGCATGCTGTCGTACGGCGGAGCCCCTCGCGCTGAGGGTTCCGAGGAGAGCGCTCCTTACCGTGGACGGACCTAGAGCGTGAGTGCCAGATCAACCGAACATCGGTGCACCGGTGCCTCGAGGGGTTCGAGCGGCCAGCGTTGGCCGTGGTGGCCGATGTCGCTCCCCGGTCCTCGCAAAAAGGTAGCCGTGGCGTCAGAGACGCTGGATCCAGGCTGACGAGTTCGCCGGGAGCTCGCCCGTCTCGAGGGCATCAGACGAAACGAGGACTTCCGCCTGACCGATGCCGGACCATTCAGCCAGGTCGACCGGGGTTTCGCCGGTGTTGACGATCACGATGATCCCGCTGTGGGCGAGGGCCAGCACCCCGTCCGGTGCATCGAGGAACTCGATTGGCTCTTCAGATCGGCCGAGGCCTAGATCCTGGCGCAGGTGGAGTGCCTTCCGGTACATCTCGAGGGTTGAGGTCGGATCGTCTTGTTGAACGTCGACTGCGAGGTCTGCGAACTCGGGCGGCTGGGGCAGCCAGCTTTCCCCTGTCCTGGAGAAGCCGAGGGCCGGGGCCTCGCGCTTCCAGGGCATCGGCACGCGGCAGCCGTCGCGACCGGGGACTCCCGCGCGCTTGTGGGCGGGGTCCTCGCGGAGCTCGTCGGGGATGTCCGCGACCTCTGGCAGGCCCAGCTCCTCGCCCTGGTAGAGGTAGGCCGATCCTGGCAGCGCGAGCATCACCAGGCTGAGGGCGCGGGCCCGTCGCAGACCGAGCACGGTGTTCGAGCGCTCGTCACGGGCGAGCCCCTCACCGAACTGGTAGTCCGGCGGGAACCCATAGCGGGTGGCGTGGCGGATGAGGTCGTGGTTGGACAGGACCCATGTGGTCGGTGAATCGACGGCACCGGCCTGGGCCAGCGGCTGCTCGATGGCGGCGCGGATGGTGTCCGCGCCCCAGGTGGCCTGCAGGAATCCGAAGCTGAATGCCTGGTGCGCGACGTCGTCGCCAATGTAGAGCGGGACACGATGTTCGGGGATCCAGGCCTCGAGCACCATCATGCGGTCGCCCTCGTAGGAGTCGAGGATCGGCCTCCATTCGCGGTAGATGTCCAGGACACCGTCGTTGTCGAAGTAGATCGGGGCCTCTCCCTCGGGGATGTCGACCAGTCCCTCGGCGGTGACAGTCGCGTCCGGCAGGCCCTCGGGCTTGACCATGCCATGGGCCACGTCGACCCTGAACCCGTCCACGCCGCGGTCCAGCCAGAAGCGCAGCACGTTCTGGAAGAGGTCGTGGACGTTCGGGTTCTCCCAGTTCCAGTCGGGCTGGGTGGTGTCGAAGATGTGCAGGTACCACTGGCCCAGGGTGCCGTCGGCCTCAGTGATGCGGGACCAGGCGGGGCCGTGGAAGATCGAGGTCCAGTTGTTCGGAGGCAGCTCGCCGTCCTCGCCCTTGCCGTCGGCGAAGACATACATGTCCCGCTCGGGCGATCCGGGGCCGGCGAGCAGGGCCTGCTGGAATCGTGGGTGCTCGCTGGACGAGTGGTTGGGGACGACGTCGGCGATGACCTTGATGCCCAGCTCGTGGGCGCGGGCGATGAGCTCGTCGGCGTCGGCGAGGGTGCCGAAGCGGGGGTCGACGTCGGTGTAGTCGGCCACGTCGTAGCCGCCGTCCTTCTGCGGAGAGGTGTAGAAGGGCGAGAGCCAGATCGCATCGACGCCGAGGTCTGCGAGGTAGG
>CAZHSL010000254.1:0-4313 GCA_964535185.1 uncultured Corynebacterium sp. | reverse complement strand
TGCCGACCTTGTCGAAGGCCTCGGCGAGCAGGTCGCCGATCTCGCGGTCCTGGCTGGACACGGAGGCGACCGACGCGATCTGCGACTTCTCGTCGACCGGGGTGGCGATCTCCGCGAGCTTCTCGGAGAGGGCGTCCACGGCCTTCTCGATGCCGCGCTTCAGGGCCGCCGGGGCGGCGCCGGAGGCGACGTTGCGCAGGCCCTCGTGCACGATGGCCTGGGCGAGGACGGTGGCGGTGGTGGTGCCGTCGCCGGCCACGTCATTGGTCTTGGTCGCGACCTCCTTGGTGAGCTGAGCGCCGAGGTTCTCGTAGGGATCCTCGAGCTCGACCTCACGGGCGATGGTCACGCCGTCGTTGGTGATGGTGGGGGCACCCCACTTCTTGTCCAGGACGACGTTGCGGCCCTTGGGGCCGAGCGTGACCTTGACGGTGTTCGCGAGCTTGTCGACGCCGCGCTCGAGTGCGCGGCGTGCGTCCTCGTTGTACAGGATCTCCTTGGGCATACGACTCAGTCCGCTCAGTCGTTGATGACCGCGAGGATGTCGCGGGAGCCGAGGACGAGGAACTCGTCGTTGCCGTACTTCAGCTCGGTGCCGCCGTACTTGGAGAAGACGACCTTGTCACCGACCTTGACGTCCATGGGGACGCGCTCGCCCTTGTCGTCGAAACGACCGGCGCCGACGGCGATGACCTCGCCCTCCTGGGGCTTCTCCTTCGCGGTGTCCGGGATGACCAGGCCGGAGGCGGTGGTCTGCTCGGCCTCGAGCGGCTTGACGACGACTCGATCCTCGAGGGGCTTGATGGAGACCGACATGCGGCTCACTCCTTCATGAAGAGATGTGACTCTGCGTGAGTTCTTGGGTTCTGGGCCCGATCCCGATCGTCGTCGCGGTGCCGAACGGGGCGGACCCCTGCGGCAGCCTCTGGCACTCTCGGCCGTCGACTGCCAACGGGGCAACTGTAGGACCTCCGCTGGCACTCATGCAAGACGAGTGCTAAATCGGGGAGCCAGCGCCGCCCAGGACCCCGCGCCGCACCTCGCACCGATGCGCCCGGCGACTCTCCTTCCCACCCCGCACGTCCTCCGCGCCGGCTCCGCACGCCATGCCGACGAACCCGACGCGCCCCAGGTCACACACTTTTTGTGAACCCGGCAACTTGGGGACCTAGGGCCCGTGACATCCCCTTGTCGAAGCGATAAAAAGGACATATCGAGAACGTCGACGCCCTGCGATCCAGGAGCCGACCGATCACCGCACTCCGAACCGAAGGGGACCCGATCATGACCTTCCTCCGCACCCTCAGCTCCGCGCTCGAGCGCATGTCCGACCGCATGCAGGGCCAGGACGTCGAGCGCCGCAACGTCTCCGGCAGCCGTTTCGGAGCCGACTACGCCGCCCTGAGCAAGGCCCGCTCCAGCCAGGGGATCAGCTCCATCGGCATGGGGCGCTGAGAAGCCCCGGCCTTCCGTCGAAGCCCTTGCGGATCACGTCTGCAGGGGCTTCCGTGCATCCTGACCGGCCAGGACGGCTCACGGTGAGTCGGCGGCGCCCCGGCCCGCGGCGGCGACGATCCGCGCCACCTCCTCCGGGCTGAACGCGTACACCGGCCGCCCCACGTCATCGAGCGCATCGCCCAGGTTCGGATGCACGGCGCTCAGCACCTGGGGCGGCCCCTCCCCCAGCTCGACCACGCTCGCCCCGGACAGCGCCAGCGCCTGCTCGTCCCCGCCCTCCGTGAGCGGATCGACGACGTTCGCGACCCCCGGGGCGACGTGGACGGGGATCCCGGCGATCGAGCCGGTCATCGCGTGGTGGTAGTGCCCGGCCAGCACGATGCGCACATCCGATCCCTCCAGCACCGCGCCGAGCTCCGCGAGCCCGTCGAGGTCCAGGGCGCGCTGCAGCGGCGTCGCGGCGACCAGCGGCGGATGGTGGAGCGCGAGCACCGTTCCCGCCGGCGCGGGCTCGGCCAGCACCGCGGCCAACCACTCGTGCTGCGCCGGCACCAGATGCCCGTACCCGGCGCCGGGGACGCTCGTGTCCAGCAGCACCACCCTCCCGCCACCGGGCACGTCCACCACCCGGTCCTGCCGCTCGGCCACGCGCTGGCCGGGGGCGATGCCCTCCGCGTAGGCGGCGGAGACGTCATGGTTGCCCATCACGACCGCCAGCGGCGCATCGAGCGCGGCGGCGAACGGGTCGAGGATCTCGTGCAACCGGCGGTAGCTCTCGACCGTGCCGTCCTCGGAGGCGTCACCGGTGTGGACCACGGCATCGATGGCGCCCAGTCCCCGCACCCTCCCCAGCACGCCCCGGAGGGCCGCGGCCGTGTCGATGCGGCCGTAATGGCGGGCCGCGGGATCGCCGTACAGATGGGTGTCGGTCAGGTGGAGGATCCGCATGATCAGCCCAGCGCCCCCACCCATTCGCTCTCGCCGTCGTCGAAGATCTGGTGCTTCCAGATCGGCACGCGCTGCTTGACGGTGTCCACCAGGTCGTCGCACGCGGCGAACGCCTGCTTGCGGTGCGGCGCGGCGACGGCGCACACGAGCGCCGAGTCCCCGATCGCCAGAGGGCCGTGGCGGTGCGCGACGGCGAGGAGCGTGTGCGGATGGCGCTCGGCGATCTCGCGGGCCACCTCGGCGAGCACCTCACCCGCGGTGGGGTGCGCTGAGTACTCCAGGCGGTCCACGCCGCGGCCGCCGTCGTGATCGCGCACCACGCCGTCGAAGGTGACCACGGCCCCGCAGCGGGGATCGGTGACCGCCGCGGTCATCGCCCCCGTCGCGAGCGGGTCCGTGCTGATCTCGGCGCGGCGGACGCGCCGGGCCGCCTCGCCCATCGCCGGGTCCCCGGCGACGCGCAGCGCCTCGCCGTCGGCCCCGAAGGGGGTGCCGCCGCGGGTCGGGTCATCGGGCTTCCCGCCGTCCGTCGGGAGCGGTCCGGTCGCGGTCATGCGTGGTCTCCTCCGTCGCGCTGTTCGAGCAGGTGGTCGAGGATCGGGTCGAGCACGGCGATGCCGTCCTCCACGCCGCCGCGGGAGCCGGGCAGGTTGACCACGAAGCTGCGCCCCGCCATGCCGGCGAGGCCGCGGCTGAGCAGCGCGGTCGCGATCTTCTGCGCTCCGCGCCGCCGCACCTCCTCGAGGATGCCCGGCATCTCCCGATCGATGAGCGGGGCCGTCTGCTCGGGGGTGACGTCCGTGGGGCTGATCCCGGTGCCGCCGGAGGTGATGACGATGTCGATGCCCTCGGCGATCGCGGCGGCGAGCGCCTGCCCGACCTCGGGGCCGTCGCTGACCACCTGCCTGTCGACGGTGTCGAGCCCCCGCCCTTCGAGCCACCGGAGCAGCCGCGGCCCGGTGCGGTCCTCGTAGCTGCCGTCGGCGGCGCGGGTGGAGGCGATGACCACGCGCGCGGTGCCGCGCAGGGCGGGGCCGTCCTCGGGGTCGTCCCGCACGATGCAGTCCGCGTCGGTGCGCCGGGCCGGGACCTGCTTCATCCTGGTTCCTCCTCCGCTCGCTCCAGACCCTGCGCCTCGGCGGCGGTGCGGGTCCAGTCCCCGCTGCGGCCACCGGACTTGGTCAGCACCTGCACACCGTCGATGGTGGCCAGGTGGTCGACGGCCTTGATCATGTCGTAGACGGTCAGCGCCGCGACGGAGGCAGCGGTCAGCGCCTCCATCTCGACCCCGGTGACGCCCCTGGTGCGCACCGTCGCGGTGATCTCCACGCGGTCCTCCCGGGGCACCAGGTCCAGCTCGACCCCGGACAGCGGCAGCGGATGGCACAGCGGGATCAGGTCGGAGGTGCGCTTCGCCCCCATGATCCCGGCGATGCGCGCGGTGGCGAGGGCCTCCCCCTTGGGCAGGTCGCCGCTCGCGATGCGGTCGACGACGTCGGGCCGGGTGCGCAGCACCGCGCGGGCGCTCGCCTCACGGGAGGTGACGGCCTTGTCCGTCACATCGACCATGTGGGCGGAGCCGTCGGCCCGCACGTGCGAGAGGTCGTTCATGTCTCTCCTCCGGGAATCAGCAGGGTCTCGAGCACGTCCCCGTCGTGCACCGCGGCGGTGCCGCGTGGCACCAGGACCAGGGCGTCGGCAGCGGCGTACCCGCCCAGCAGGTGCGAGGAGGCCCCGCCCACCAGGCGCACCTGCCCCGAGGGCAGCACCCGGGCCCGACGGTACTGGTCCAGCGCGGGCGGCGAGGACTCCTCGGCCTCGAGACGGATCGGCAGGCGCAGCCGGCGACGGGCCGGGGCGCCGAGGGCGGGGCGGGCGATCAGCTCGCAGCTGAGCAGGGCGGAGAC
>CAZHSL010000253.1:0-4320 GCA_964535185.1 uncultured Corynebacterium sp. | reverse complement strand
TGGCCGCCTACCGCCGCACCACCTCGACGGACGAGGCCGGCTTCGCCAAGGAGGTCCGCGCCTCGATCGCGAAGGTGCAGCGCGCCGGTCTGCTGGACGAGCAGGGCGATGACTACGAGGTCTCGCCCGTGCTGCGGCTGATGATCGGGCCCGACACGGCCCGCGAGTTCATCGCGCTGTACCGCGAGGCCGGGGTGACCGGGCTCGAGGACCCGCAGGACGGCTCCGCCCACGAGCGGGCCGACGACGCCGAGGACGGCGCCTCCTCGAGCGAGGACTGACGAGCCGCGAGCTCGCGGGCGGGCGGGGGACTGACCTGTCGGTCGGCCGGGCGTGTCCCGTGCGGGCAGGGCGCCGCCACCGCCGCGCGCTCCGGGCGGCCGACGAGCGGTCCGGACGCCCGCCGAAGCTCCGCACCGGAGCGCGGGAACAGTGATCTGAGTCGCTTCTTCCGCGATCCCTCGTGCCTGAGCGGCCCCCGGAGCGGCGCTCTCCACCCGAACGGCAATTGCGCACCGTCGGCGTTACGGAATAAGGTCAGGCTCGCCTAACCACCGATCGTCGGTGGACCCGATCCCGGAGGAACCGTAGTGACGCTCTCCCGCCGTGCGCTCGTCGCCCTGCCCGTGCTCGCGCTGCCCGCGCTCGCCTCCTGCTCCGGCAGCGCCGGAGGAACCGCCGGTGAGGACGACTCCGGCGGCTCCTTCCACGCGACGATCACGCACCTGTACGGCGAGACCGTGCTCGAGAAGAAGCCCACCAGCATCGCGACCGTCTCCTGGGTCAACGCCGACACGGTCCTCGCCCTCGGCCTGGTGCCCGCCGGGATGCCCATCGTGACCTGGGGAGGCAATGAGAACGGCTCGACCGACTGGATCGACGCCAAGCTCGAGGAGCTCGGGGCCGGCTGGGACAGCGAGAACGCGCCCGCGACCTACGACGAGTCCGACGGACTCGACGTGGACGGGATCGCCGCCGCGATGCCGGACCTGATCGTCGCCGCGTACTCCGGCATCACCGAGGACGAGTACGAGCAGCTGAGCAGGATCGCGCCCACGATCGGCCCGCTGGCCCCGAACTACACCGCCTCCTGGGAGGACGTCCTGGCCGCCGTCGGCACCGCGACCGGCCTCGAGGACGAGGCCACGGCCCTGGCCGAGCAGATCACCGCCGACCTCGCCGCCGTGGGGGAGGAGAACCCCGCCGTCGCCGGCGCCACCTTCATCGCCGGGACCCTGGGCCTGGCCGACAACTCGATCGCCCTCTACGTCGGCGAGGACACCCGACCGCGCTTCTTCACCGCCCTGGGGATGACCCAGGCCGAGGTGGTCACCGAGAACACCGCCGACTCCGAGACCTTCTACCTCGAGTGGTCCGCGGAGCGGGCGGACGAGCTGGAGTCGGACCTCTTCTACACCTGGGCCGCCCCCGGCACCACCATCGAGGACTTCCAGGCCAACGAGCTGTTCGCGCAGATCCCGGCCGTCGCCGACGGCGGCGTCGTGCTCACCGACGACGACCACCTCACCCTGTCGATCTCCGCGGCCAACGCCCTCAGCCTGCCCTGGGCGCTCGAGCACTTCGTGCCCACGGTCGTCGAGGTCGCGCAGAGCGTGCGCGGCTGAGCGCCGCTGCCCGCCCGGCCGCAGTGCGCCGCTCCACCCCGCTCGTGCTCGTCGGGGGCCTCCTGGTCCTCGCTCTCGCGTGCATGCTCTCGCTCATGGTCGGCGCCCGCACCGTCCCGCCGAGCACGGTGGTGGAGGCGCTGCGCGACTACGACGGCTCGCTCACCGATCACGTGGTGATCCATTCGCGGCTGCTGCGCACGCTGGCCGGCATCGCCGTCGGCGCGGCGCTGGCCGTGGCGGGCGCCGCGATGCAGGGGATGACCCGCAACCCGCTCGCCGATCCGGGGATCCTCGGGATCAACGCCGGGGCCACCACCGCCGTGGTGCTCGGGGTCCACCTCGTCGACGCCTCCCGCGTGGTGGAGCTGATGGCGCTGGCCCTGCTCGGCGCGGCCGTCGGCACCGTCGCGGTCTACGCCGTCGCCTCGCTCGGCCGTGACGGCGCGACCCCGGTGAAGCTGGCCCTGGCCGGCGCCGCGCTCACCGCCGGCCTCGGCTCGGTGGTCAACGCTCTGGTGATGGTCGACGACTCCTCCCTCGAGCGGCTGCGCTTCTGGCAGGTCGGCACCCTGGGCGCCCGCAGCCTCGAGGACATCTCCTCCGTCGCGGGGCTGATGGCGATCGGCGCCGCCGTGATCCTGGTGACCACCGGGGTGCTCAACGCCCTCGCCCTGGGGGACGACGTCGCCGTGGGCCTCGGGGTGCGGGTGGGGCGGGCCCGCGCGCTGCTGGGCACGGCGATCATCCTGCTGTGCGGCGCGGCGGTCGCGCTCGCCGGGCCCATCGGGTTCCTGGGGCTGGTGGTCCCGCACGCCGCACGGCTGCTGGTCGGCGGGGACTACCGCCGGATCGTCCCGCTGTGCCTGCTGGGCGGGCCGGTGCTGATCCTGCTGGCCGACACCGTCGGCCGGGTGATCGCGCCGCCCGCCGAGGTGCAGGTGGGCGTGATGACCGCCCTGATCGGCGTGCCCGTGTTCATCGTCCTCCTCCGCAGCCGACGGCAGGTGGGCCTGTGACGACCGCCGCGACCCCGATGCGCCGTGCCCCACGCAGCCGCCGCCCGCTCCTGGCGGTGACCTCCGCCGGGCTGCTGCTGCTCGCGCTCGTGCTCGTGCGCGTGCTGGTGGGGGAGCCGATGGTCCCGATCGACCTCGCCCTGCGCGTGCTCACCGGCGAGGCCGTTCCCGGGTACTCCTTCATCGTGCTGGACCACCGCCTGCCCACCGCCGTGGTCGCCCTGCTGGCCGGAGTCGCCTTCGGCCTCTCCGGCACCGTGTTCCAGACCCTTCTGCGCAATCCGCTGGCCAGCCCCGACGTGATCGGCGTGACCCTCGGCTCCTCCGCCGGGGCGGTGATCGCCATGGCGTTCTTCCAGGCCGACGGCCGGGCGCTGTTCTGGTTCGCGCTGCTGGGCGGCCTGGCCACCGCCGTGCTGCTGCTGGCCGTGGCCGGCGCGGGCGGCCCGGGGGCCTCCGGCGGGGCCGACAACCGCTTCGTGCTGGTGGGGATCGGTGTCGCCGCCGCCCTCACCGCCCTGATCTCCTACCTGCTGACCCGGCTGTCGCTGAAGACGGCCGGCGACGCGCTGCACTGGATGATCGGTTCGCTGTCCGCCTCGACATGGGACCGGGCGGCGGTGCTGGCCTGCGCGCTCGCGGTGCTGATCCCGCTGCTGGGCCTGCTGGTCCCACGGCTGCGGATCCTGCAGCTCGGCGACGACACGGCCACCAGCCTCGGGCTCGACGTCCCCCGCACCCGCACCTCCCTGGTGCTGGTCGCGGTGGCGCTGTGCGCACTGACTGTCGCGGTCACCGGGCCGCTGTCCTTCGTGGCGTTCCTGGCCGGACCGATCGCGCAGCGGCTCGCGGGCCGCCCCAGCTTCCCGCTGTCCGCCGTGGTCGGCGCCGTGATCGTGCTGCTGGCCGACATCGCCGGGCAGAACCTCTTCGGCGACACCCAGCTGCCGGCCGGGGTGGTGACCGGCGCGCTCGGCGCCCCGTTCCTGATGTGGATGCTCACCCGCTCCTCGACCTCCGGATCCGGAAGGTGACCCGATGGCACTGCTCGAAGCTCAGCACCTCCACCTGGCGTACGACCGCCGGGAGATCGTCCACGACCTCAGCCTGACCCTGCCCGAGGGGCGGATCACGATCATCGTGGGCGCCAACGGCAGCGGCAAGTCCACCCTGCTGCGCGGCATGTCCCGCCTGCTCACCCCGACGGGCGGCGGCGTCGTGCTGGACGGCCGCGACCTGCGCTCCCTGCGCGGCAAGGAGCTCGCCCGCCGGCTCGGACTGCTCCCGCAGTCCTCGATCGCGCCCGACGGCGTGACCGTGCGGGAGCTGGTCTCCCGCGGCCGCTTCCCGCACCAGGGGCTCATCCCGCAGTGGACCGAGCAGGACGAGCAGGCCGTGGCCGAGGCGCTCGCCGCCACCCGGACCGACACGCTGCAGGAGCGCCTGCTCGAGGAGCTCTCCGGCGGGCAGCGCCAACGCGTGTGGATCGCGATGGCGCTCGCCCAGCAGACCGAGGTGCTGCTGCTGGACGAGCCCACCACCTACCTCGACGTGACCCACCAGCTCGAGGTGCTCGACGTGGTGCGCGACCTCAACCGCGAGCGCGGCACCACCGTCGGCATCGTGCTGCACGACCTCAACCTCGCCGCCCGCTACGCCGACCACCTCGTCGCCGT
>CAZHSL010000252.1:0-4326 GCA_964535185.1 uncultured Corynebacterium sp. | reverse complement strand
TGTCACCGCCGCCGTAGCGGTTGAAGTTCCTGGCGAACTGATTGGTCGCGGTCACATCGGTGCCCACGACGAACAGTCCGCCGCCGCCGCCGGAGCCAGCCCCGCCCCCGCCCCCGGGGCCGCTGCTCGAACAGGCCGCGGTAGTCGCCGCGAGTGTTCCGATGCCGAGAGCTCCGAGGGCGCTGCGGCGAGTCATCTTCGGTGAGATCATCATTGATCGTTCCTTCTTCATCGTGCCGCGGGCGCGGCGTGGGTGGGGGTGGGAGAGGAGAAGCCGGGCCGCTCGTCGGCAAGGACGCACAGCACCTCGCGGCCGTCCGGACCGAGGGCACGGGGGATCGGGGCACTCGTGCACTCGGGGCGCACCAGCGGGCATCGGTTCGCGAACCGGCAACCCACCACCTCGACCGAGTTGTCGACCGGGGAGGCGGTCGAGCTGGTCAACGCAGCGGAGTGACCGGATCCTTTGAAGTGTGCAGGGTCCGGTGCGGAATCGATGAGCAAGCGGGTGTACGGGTGCACGGGATCGGAGACGATCTGCTCGGTGGGCCCGGATTCGATGATCCGTCCGCCGTACATGACGTGGATGCGGTCCGAGACGTAGCGGGCGCTGGCGATGTCATGGGTGATGTAGAGGACCGCGAGACCTTCGCTCTCCCGCAGGTCGGAGAGGAGGTTCAGCACCTCCAGCCGAATGGAGGCATCCAGCATCGATGTGGGTTCGTCGGCGAGCAGCACCTTGGGCCCCACAGCGAGAGACTTCGCGATCGCCACGCGCTGACGCTGGCCACCGGACAGATCAGTGGGATAGCGGTCGATGTATCGCGAGGCTGGGGTGAGGTTGACTCTCTCGAGCAGGTCGGCCACCTTGGCCGCCACTGCGCGTCGGCCGGAGGCGATGCGGTGGATGCGCAGCGGTCGCTCGACGATGTGCCGGATCTTCTTCAGGGCATTCAGCGAGGCGAAGGGGTCCTGGAAGATCAGCTGCACGTCGCGGTAGTAGCGGCGCTCGTCCTTAGCTGCCTTCTTCAGAGGAACACCGTTGACGAGCACTTCGCCCCCGGTGGGAGCGTGGATGAGGGAGAACACACGCGCCAGCGTGGTCTTGCCCGATCCGGACTCACCCACGAGTGCGGCGATCTCGCCCTCGTGGAGGGCGAAATCTATCCCGTCCAGAGCGCGCACGGTGACCTTGCCGTTGTCGCTGTCGACACGGAAGTGCACCTCCAAGCCGCGTGTCTCGAAGACCGGAGCCCGCGTATCTCCGGCAGATTGGGGCGGCGCGCCGCTGTCCCTGTTCTCGGAACTCATCGCTCCTCCTTGCTCGAGGTGGTGGCGCTCGTGGGAACCGACGGTTCCGGCGGTTTCGCGCCCTCGACCTCACCAGCACGGTGGCAGGCCACGACCCCTGTCGCGGTGGGTGTCAGCTCGGGGCGTTCGGTGCGGCAGCGGTCGATCGCGAGTGGGCAGCGGGGCGCGAAGGCGCATCCGGTCGGCAGGTCCAGCAGGTCGGGGGGATTACCGGGGATTCCGCGCAATCTCCTGACGGGCTCGGAGAGCGGCGGGAAAGACGCCCGCAGCCCACGGGTGTACGGGTGCTGCGGAGCGGAGTAGAGCTGCTCCGGCATCCCCACTTCGACGATGCGTCCTGCGTACATGATCGTGATCCGGTCGGAGATCTCCAGGAGAAGCGAGAGGTCATGGGTGACGAACACGATGGCGAACCCGAGAGAGGCCTGCAGCTGAAGGATCTGCGTGAGGATCTGGCGCTGCATGACGACGTCCACCGCGGTGGTGGGCTCGTCCATGAACACGACCTCGGGGTTCGAAGCCAGCGAGAGGGCTATCAGTGCACGCTGCTGCATGCCGCCGGAGAGCTGGTAGGAGTAGGAGCGCAGCCGAGCGGAGGGGATGCCCACCATCTCGAGCAGCTCTCCTGCTCGGGCTCGGGCAGTCTCCTTTGTCATCGAACGGTCGTGCTCCATGATCACGTCGATGAACTGGGTTTCGAGGCGCAATACCGGGTTCAGCGACGCCATCGCCGACTGCATCACGATCGAGAGCGAGTCCCAACGGTACCGGCGCAGCTGCTCCTCCCCGAGCGCGGTGAGGTCCACTGTCTCTCCCTCGGCCGGGTGAAAGCGGACGGCGCCCGCGCTGGTTACCGCCGGTGGACGTTGCAGCCGGGACAGAGCGTTGAGCAGGGTCGACTTGCCCGAGGCGGACTCGCCGGCGATGCCCAGGATCTCTCCTCGGCGCAGCTGGAGGTCGATGTCGCGGCACGCGGGCACCTCACCCTCCTCGACGACATAGGTGACGTCGAGCCCTTCGGACTCGAGGAGGACGGGCGATCTCTGCAGCCGGTCGACGATCTGCTGTGTCGTCTCCACGGGGACCAAGGGGACTTCCTCGATGGTCGGGTCCTTCGCCACGGTGTCGGGCGTGGTCATGGGCGTCATGAGACAGCTCCCGTCGTGGTGGGGGAGGAGGTGGTGGTGGGGACGCGGCGGCTGCGCTTGAGGAATTTCCGCATGAGTGCCATCCGCCGTGTGCTCAGCGTGGGATTGGTGATCTCGTCCAGGCCGAAGTTCACCATGGTGGTGGCGAAACCCAGCAGTGCGAGACAGAGCCCGGGCGGCACGAACCACCACCACATCCCTCGGAACAGGGCGTTCATCCCGAAGGCGTAGTTGATGATGAGCCCCCAGCTGGGCTCGGCAGCGCTGCCGATGCCGAGCATCGCCATCGAGGCCTGCATGCCGACGCCCGCGGCGATGAGCGTGAGGAAGATGGGGGAGAGGATCCCGAACAGGTGGGGCATGACCTCGACGAAGACGATCCTCGCCTTGGACTCGCCGATCGTGCGCAGGGCTGTGGTGAAGTCGCGGCCGCGCAGGCTCAGCGCCTGGGCGCGGATGCGCCGGGCACCGCCGGTCCACTCGAACAGGCCGATCAGGATGGAGACCACGAGCAGCGGCATCTCGCGCCAGAAGGTCGCGGCGATGATCAGCACCGGAAAGGAAGGCAGGTTCTGGAAGATCAGGATGATGCCGTTCAGCAGGCGGTCCACCGCTCCACCTAGGAAGCCTGCGGCGGTGCCCATGGCGATGGAGATCGCGGAGGCGATGATCGCCGAGGCGAAGCCGACGAACATCGAGTTGTAGGTGCCGTAGAGCATCCAGGTGAACACGTCCTGGCCGGAGACGGTGGTGCCCAGCGGGTGTGTCCAGCTCGGGGACGCCCCCATGGCTTCGGGGAAGATCGACTGCGGGGTACGGCCCAGCACCTCGGACGCGAATGGTTTCCCAAGGACCGCGACCAGGGTGAACAGTCCGATGATTGTCAGACCGATGCCGACCTTCGGGTTCGCGAGAAAACGTCGCAGCATCTCAGCTCCCTTCCCGGGTTCGCGGGTCCAGCAGCACGTACACGCTGTCGGCGATGAAGTTGAAGATCAGGCTGAGCACGATCACGATCAGCAGCAGCGCCTGCATCAGCGGATAGTCGCGGACTGCAGTGGATGCGCCGATCAGCCCGCCCAGGCCCGGGTAGATGAAGACCGCCTCGGCCAGCACCACTGCCATGAGCACACCGCCCATCGACATCGCCAATCCGGTGATGTTGGGCAGCAGGGCGTTGCGCGCGGCGTAGGCGGTGCGAATCCGCTCAGGGGAGAGGCCTTTGGCGCGCGCCAGGTGTACGTAGTCCTCGTTGACGGTCGTGATCATCATGTTGCGCATGCTGAACAGCCAGCCGGTGAAGCCGACGACGACCAGACAAAACAGCGGAAGGATCGAGTGGAACGCGATGCTGAGCAGCCAGTCGATGTTCGTGAGCTCGGCCGGGCGCACTCGCTGGTTCACCGCGCCCTGAGCAGGGAACAGCCCCTTCGAGTAGGACAGGTACCAGACCAGCAGCAGCCCGAGCCAGAACGGAGGTATCGAGGAGAAGAACATGGCGAACGGAGTGATGATCGAGTCGAGCAGCCGGCCCGGACGCCAGCCCAGCCGTGCCCCGAGATACGTGCCGATGATCCAGCCCAGGAGCGTCGAGATGAGGCCCAGGTACACGGTCCAGGGCAGCGCCTGCACGATGAGGTCGGTGACCTCCATCGGGTAGTACATGATCGAGTTGCCGAGGTCGAGATGGGCGAGCTGGACGAGGTAGTTCCAGAACTGCTCCCAGATGGGAGTATCCGGGTCGCCGTACATGTTGTGGATGATCGACATCTGGTACTCCGACGGCCGCTGTCCCGTCTTCTCGTAGATGTCACGGATCATCGACTGCGCGGGGTCATTGGGCATCAGGCGGGGCAGCACGAAGTTC
>CAZHSL010000251.1:0-4340 GCA_964535185.1 uncultured Corynebacterium sp. | reverse complement strand
CGATGCGCGTCGATCGCGGCATGAGCAGGGCGTCCGCCGGACCGCAGATCTTCGCCGTGATCCCGGAAGCTCTCACCGCGCCACATTGCGTAGTTCGCTGTCGTCACGAGTGCTGTCAGCGAGCGCCCGTCCCGAGTATGCACGGTCGTCGCACCTCGGAGGAAGAAGTCAGGGGAGGTTCTGATGACCTGCACCTCGTGCCAGGCCAGTCGATGGGTGACGAGGAAGTTGACGATCGTCAGGCCTGAGGTGCTCACGGTGAACCGTAGGCGCGTGAGAACCACGGCAGCCGCAATGGCGAGGAGGGAGGGAGGGGTTGTCAGCACGAGCAGCGCTGGATTCTTGGAGTGCCCGACGAGCAGAAGCAGTCCAATGCCGAGAACGAGGAGGATGGGGAGCCCCAGGAAGACCAGCACCGCGATCCGAGCCACGTTCACATGAGGCGCGTGGTAGAGGACGGAGCCGGAGGTGCTGGACGTGGAGGGCATCGTGTCTTCCTGGAGGCGGTGAACGAAAGGGGCCATGGGGAGTGCTCCCCATGGTCGTCGTCGGTGCCCGATACTACGGTGGACCGTGGCGGCTGGGCGTACGGCTTCGTCGGTCGAGCCGCGTGATTCTGAGGGTGATATGGAGGGTGGGGACTGGGGATGGGGTTCTACGGAGCAGACACCGAGCAGCTGCGCGAACATGCCGAGGCTGTGCGTCTGGGGGAGCAGAGCCTGGCGGAGCTGTTCGAGTCACTGGACTCCGTCGTGCGCACGGTCTCCTGGAACGGCCCGGACGCGGAAGGCTTCCGCTCCCAGTGGGGATCGCTGATCTCCGGTAGTGCACGGGACGTTTGCGACAGCCTCCGTCGCCGGTCGGAAGAGGCTGATCGCGAAGCCGACGAGCAGGACGGCGCAAGTCAGGAGGAGGGGGGAACCGGCTTGCCCTGGGGGCCCTTGCCGATGCCGTGGGACGGGGTGCTGAGAAGTCTCAAGGAGGACACGTCGCAGGAGAGCGATGGCTTCTTCGGCGACCTTCTCGGGGGGCCGGAGTCCGGGTATCACGGCTCCTTGCTGTGGAACATCCGGAGCATCGGTGTCGATGCGATGGGCTTCGTCCCCGACCCGACCGGCATCACAAACATTCTGCAGCTCCCTGACGATATTGCGAACGTCAACATCGGCTTGTATGACGCATCGCAGAGCTTCCAGGATGGAGATCTGTTCGGAACGATGGATGGGCTGATCACGGCCGGAATCAACGGTGCGGATGCTGCTTTCAACGTGATCGGGGCTATTCCCACCCCGGTGACGAAGGTCGTAGGCGAATTCGGTGGCATGATCACAGGCGGATTGGACATGGAGTGGTCTGCGGCCACCGCTGCGGCGCAGGGCTCGGCGATCGCGGGAGGCCCGGGCGAGGGGTCCACGACCAGATTCCTGGTCGAGACGCCGTTCGCACTCTTCGATCAGGTGACCGGGACCACCATGGGAGGCGACCTCATCGGAACGGCCACCGAGACCGCGGACTCCAACTACGCCCGGTTGACCGAATCCGTGCGTGAGAACGTTCCGTTCATCGATCCGGTGCTCGATGCGCAGCAGGAGGCGGTCCAGGCCGGTGCCGATCACCTCTGGGGAGATGCGGTCGAAGGAACGGCGACGAGAGTCAACGACGGGGTCCGGGACATCGTCGATCTCTTCACGTGACGCGATAGATCCCCGCTTCCACGACCGATGCCAGGACACTGGAGACCTCGTGGTCCATCAGCGAGATCGCGTCAGCACGGAGAGGATCGTCCTCCGACTCCTGGATCAGGGCCAGCGCGCGGGTCCCGGTGAGTATCCACAGAGTGCCGACGTTCTCGCCCGTGCTCTGGATGCGCACGCATGCCGTGTACTCGCCGACCGAGTTCTGCAGGTCCTCATCGTCGAGGAAGTCGTCTGCAGGTCCTTCCCAGAGAGCTCTCTGGCCGTCCTCCACGGGGGCGGTGTGCCGCTCCTTCGCGTCGTGCACGGGCACGCAGAACGCGCGAAGCACCCCGAGAGCACTCTCCTGCTCCGTCATGACGAAGTGGTGGATGCCCTCGGCGGACACCTGCTCCTGCAGGATCGATCCGTCGCTGTCGACGAAGAGCTGGAGTGCCCCGCGAGGACGCAGTTCGTCCACTGCATCCACGGTGACCACTGCATGCCGCCGTCGGACTATGATCCCGGTCACCAGGGCATTTGGTGTCGGCCGCCCCGTATCCGTGCGAGGGGTGCGTCCTTCGATCTGGGCGACGGCGAACTCGGGCGCCAGGATGCCCCGAGCGAAGAGCGAGCGAGCGGATGAGAGCCGTGCCTGCAGACGGGAGAAACCCTGATCGGAGCCCTCCTGAGCGCTGACCCAGGGGAGATGCACCGCCTCCTGCTCGGGATCGTCCACCAGGGCGAGGACTTCCTCGTCCGTCAGGCTCAACAGTGATGTCGGCCCTTCGAGGCCGTGTCGTGCTAGCGCACCAGCGCTCATCACTTCTCGCTCACCGGGCGCGGGAGCTGGTTGAATCACGTGGGTTCTCCTCCGCGTCGAGCACCGGGTGTTGCTTGCGGTGCTGAGACCTCTCTCGATCCTGGGCATCGTATCCAGGACGAGGGGCCCAGTCGCGTTCATGCCCGCTCTCGTCCATGTCGTGAGGCCGTCGCGGAGCGAACATTTCGCGCGGGGCGGCGTCGGTCGCGGCGATGTGGCCGGGAGAGTTGACGCCGACTCCGGCGTCATCCCCGCACGCGCAGCGGCCGGGAGCCGCGAGGGTCGCCTCCGGTCGGGAGGCCCGCCGGTCGCCTCTCCTCCTCACCACCCGCTCATCCACATCAGGGATCGCGTCGTCGCAGTGGCGGCCGGTCGACCCTAGCGTGCCGGGTATCCCCTCGACCGACCCCACCCAAGGAGCCCCCGATGACCGGTATCGACTTCGACTGCCACGCCTGCGCGGCGACCCGCCTCGGCACCGACGGCACCAGGGACCGGCCCTGGCCGGTGCTGTCCTTCGCGGTCCCGGACCCCGTGCTCCGGCTCGCCCCGGACGAGCTCCGTGACACCGAGATCACCGAGGACCTGTGCTTAGTCGAGCGCCCTGAGGGGGCCGAGCAGTACGTGCGGGTGTCGATGCACGTGCCGATCCGCGACGACCCCGAGTGCCGCATGGAGTACTCGCCATGGGTGTCCCTGGCCGAGGACGACGTCCTCGACATCCTCGATCACCTCGGGGACGACGGCTACAGGACGGTCTACCCGGGCCGCCTCGCGAGCGCGCTGCCCGGCTACGAGGCAGCGGGGCCCGTGCCGGTCCTCGTGCACTCCCGCGGGGACCTCCGCCCGCTGATCGGCCCCGATCCCACGAACGAGAGCCCTCTCGGGCGCGACCTCCTGGACGGCATCACCCGGGAGGAGGCCGAGCTGCGCATCCGTGCCTTCCTGCTCCGGTGAGCCGCGGCGAGGGGTGAAGGGGAGCGATTCTCAGACCTCGTCGAAGGCCGATCCCTCGGGAACCTGCGCCTCGGCCAGCAGCTCCCGCACCCGCGGGATCACCTCGGTGCCGTAGAGGCGGATCGACTCCATCAGCTGCTCATGCGGCATAGGACCGCTGGCGTACTTCAGGTCGAAGCGGTCGATGCCGAGCGAGGTGATCGTCCGCGCGATCTTCTGCGCGACGGTCTCCGGGGAGCCGACGTACAGCGCGCCGTGGTCCGCCTCCGCCTCGAACTCGCCGATCCCCGAGGGGCCCCAGCCGCGCTCGCGCCCGATCTCGTTGCGGTTGTGGATCCAGTGCGGGGCGAGCTGCTCGCGCGCGGCGGCGTCGGTCGCGGCGACGTGCCCGGGGGAGTGGACACCGACGGGGCGGCGCTGCCCGCCGAGCTTCGCGGTCGCCTCGTGGAAGAGGTCGACGTAGGGCGCGAAGCGCTGCGCGGGACCGCCGATGATCGCGAGCATCAGCGGCAGACCGTGACGGGCGGTGCGGATCACCGAGTTCGGGCTCCCGCCGACGGCGACCCAGGTGGGCAGCTCCCGCTCCAGCGGCGGGTACAGCGACTGGTCCTTCAACGGCGCGCGGGTCGTGCCGGACCAGGTGATCGGCTCGCCGGCGAGCGCCGTCACCAGCAGGTCGAGCTTCTCCTCGAAGAGGGTCTCGTAGTCCTGCATCGCGAAGCCGAACAGCGGGAAGGACTCGGTGAAGGAGCCGCGCCCCACGGTGAGCTCGGCCCGTCCCTGCGAGAGCGCGTCGAGCGTGGAGAAGCGCTCGACCACCCGCAGCGGGTCGTCGGAGCTGAGCACGATCACGGCGGTGCCGAGCGTGATCCGCTCGGTGCGGGCGG
>CAZHSL010000250.1:0-4362 GCA_964535185.1 uncultured Corynebacterium sp. | reverse complement strand
AGTAGATCTCGCCCAGCTCGTCGGCGTCGATGAACGACTTCAGCACCTGGCAGTTGGGGGAGTGGCGGCGCACGAAGCCCACCTGCACCACCGAGTCCCCGGCCTCGACGACCCGCTGCAGCTCCTCCGCCTCGGCGAGGGTGCGGGCGATCGGCTTCTCCACCAGCACGTGCTTGCCGGCCTCGACCGCGGCGATCGCCCAGGAGGCGTGCGAGTTGTTCCAGGTGCAGATCGAGACGCCGTCGATCTCGGGATCGGCGAGCAGCTCGTGCGGATCCGCGTAGGCGCGCCTGGCGCCGTGCTTCTGCGCGACCGCCTGGGCGCGCTCGAGGTTCATGTCGGCGACGGCGATCAGCTCGACGCCCTCGTTCGCGGAATACGCGGTGAGATGGGACTGGGCGATGCTTCCGGCGCCGATGACGCCGACTCGGAACTTCGTCATGAGGGTCTCTTTCACGTGCGGGGACAGGAGGTCAGGCGAACAGGTTCTCGGCGTTGGCGATCCCGCGCTCGCAGCCCAGGAGGCAGTCCTCCCAGCCCTCGAACTCGATCGCGGCGTAGCCGGAGAAGTCGGAGTCGCGGATCGCGCGGGCCACCGCACGCAGGTCGATGTCGCCGTTGCCGACCACCGCCCCGCGCAGGTGCTTGCCGCCGCGGCTGCGGAACCAGCCGGCACCGGGGGAGGCGTCGGCCGGGCGGATGTAGAAGTCCTTGAAGTGGACGACCATCGCGTAGGGGAGGTTCTGGGCGACCGCGACCGCAGGGTCCTCGTCGACGCACACGAAGTTGCCGACGTCCAGGGTGGTGAGGAAGTTCGGCTCGTCGACGGCGTGGACGATGCGCCGCACGCGCTCCGCGGACTGCACGAAGAAGCCGTGGTTCTCGAGGCTGGTGGTGATGCCGCGGGCCGCGGCGTACTGCGCGATCTCCTTGCTCGCGGCGACGATGTGCGGCAGCACCTGCTCGAACAGCGGGGTGTCGTCACCCTCGTGGCCGGCGTGGGGCACCACGTCGTGTCGCATCCGCGTGATCCCCAGCCGCCCGGCGAGGTCCACGTACTCCTTCACCCGCGCGACCTGCGCCGGATCCCCGGTCGAGAGGTCCGCGCCGATGGCCAGGTTGGTCAGCGGCACGCCGGCCGCGGCGGCGTGCTCGCGGATGCGGTCCACGTAGGTGGGGTCCGAGGCGATGTTCGGGATCGGCGAGTCGGGGTCGTCGCCGAGCACGGCGAGCTCGAGATGCTCACCCTCGCTCTCCGCGATCCAGTCGATGACCTGCGGAAGGGTCATCTCGCCGGTGGAGAGCTTCGAGTGGAAGCTGTACGAGCTGAAGCCGAGGACGAGGTCGGCGGTCATGGTGGTGTCCTTGCGGGTCGGGGTCGGGGTCAGGTGAGGGTCGAGTGGATGCGATGCCAGGGGGCGGGGACGTCGGGGACGCCGGTGATCCGGGTCGAGCCGTGCGCGAAGCCCAGCCCGAGCGCGCCGACGAGAGCCCCGTCGGTGGTCAGCCGCGCGGGGACTAAGTCCGGGCCGTGCTCGGTCATCAGCAGGCGGCCGACGGCGCTGCGCAGCGGCCCCAGCAGCGTCTCGCCGGCGCGGGAGAGCCCGCCGCCGACGACCACCCGTTCGGGGTCGACGGTCAGCAGCACGGTGGCCAGGCGCGGTGCGATCTGCGCGCAGAACTCCTCGACCTCCGCCTGTGCCGCGGCGTCACCGGCGGCGGCGCGCTCGAAGAGCTGCTGCCCGTCGTCGCCCGTGGACCAGCGCAGTCGGCCGCGCACCGAGCTGTCGGTCCAACGCATCCCGCGCTGGCTGCCGAGCTCCCCGGCGAGACGGTGGGCGCCCTGCAGGATCTTCCCGCCGACCACGACGGCGAGGGAGACGCGGTGGCCGAGCTGCAGGAGCACGATGCTGTGCGCCGGCGGGGCGAGGTGGTGCTCGGCGAGGGCGGCGAGCTTGATGTCGTTCTCCACCGCCACGGGGAGGCCCAGGCGGTCGGCGAGGGCGGCGCCGAGATCGACGCCCTCCAGCGCAGGCACCGCCAGGCTCCGCACGACCCGGTCCTCGGGTCCCAGGATGCCGGGGACGGCGATCCCGACGGCGTCCGGCGCGATCCCGGCCGCCTCACCGGCCTCGGTGAGCGCGCGCAGGAGCGGGGGGAGGGGGTCGGAGCCCGTGGTGGGGGCCGTGGAGCGGGCCAGCACCGTGCCGCCGGCGTCGGTGAGCAGGCAGCGCACGGTGCGGGTGCCGATGTCGAGCGCGGCCACCGCCGCGGAGGAGGGCTCGAAGCCGAAGCGACGGGCCGGCCGCCCGGCGCCTCCCGAGTTCGCGGCCGGGGCCGGTGCGGCGATGCCGGCGGCCTGCAGCTCGGACAGCACCGCCTCGACGGTGGGGCGGGAGAGCCCGGTCGCGGCAGCGAGCTCGGCCAGCGTCAGGGCCCCGTCGGCCTCGCGCAGCACGACCGCGCAGCCGCGTGCGTTGGCGAGCCGCACGGCAGAGGTGTGGGGGTGAGCGTCGGCCATCGGTCCTTCTCGCGTCGCCGGCCCCCGGCACCATTACGTAAGGGGGTTTCACAATGGAGCGGCCAGTCTGCTCCCTCGAGCCCGAGCCGTCAAGTTCCCCGTTCCGTCCGGTGGGCGCGATGGGAGACTGGATCGATGGAGAGCCTCGCCCCGTCCGTCCCGGTGCTCCACCAGAGCTATGCCGATGCGCTCCCGGAGCTGTCGGCCCCCTGGCGGGCCGACGCGCCGCCGCGACCCGAGATCGTCTGGCTCAACGAGCCGCTCGCGCGCGAGCTGGGATTCGCTCCGCAGTGGCTGCGCGGCGAGGAGGGGCTCGCCCTGCTCACGGGGAAGATCGACGGCACCACCGCGCAGGCCTATGCCGGTCACCAGTTCGGCAGCCCGAACCCGCAGCTCGGCGACGGCCGGGCAGTGCTGCTGGGGGACCTTCTCGACACCGACGGCCGACGCCGCGATCTGCACCTCAAGGGCGCGGGCCGCACCCCCTTCGCCCGCGGCGGTGACGGGAAGGCGCCGCTGGGGCCGATGCTGCGCGAGGCGGTGTTCGGCGAATGGCTGCACGCCGTCGGCGCGCCCACGACGCGAGCCCTCGCGGTGCTGAGCACCGGGGAGCAGATCGTCCCGCGCCAGGGCGTGACACCGGAGCCGGGCGCCCTGCTGGTGCGGGTCGCCGCCAGCCACCTGCGGGTGGGGACCTTCGAGTACGCGACCTGGCACCTGGACGAGGAGGTGCGCGAGCGGCTCCTGGAGCACACGCTGCAGCGGCACCACCCGTCGGCCGACGGCCCGCTGGGCCTGCTCGAGGCCGTGACGGCGGACCAGGCGGAGCTGGTGGCGCGGTGGATGCTGCTCGGCTTCGTGCACGGGGTGATGAACACCGACAACATGGCGCTGTCCGGCGAGGGCATCGACTACGGGCCCTGCGCCGTGCTCGATGCGCATCGCCGCGACGCCGTGTTCAGCTCGATCGACCGCGGTGGCCGGTACGCCTACGGCAACCAGCCCGGCATCGCCCTGTGGAACCTCTCCCGCTTCGCAGAGACCCTCCTGCCGCTGATCGACGAGGCGGACCCGAACCGCGCGGTGGAGCGCGCCACCGCCGTGCTGGAGCAGTTCGAGCACCGGTATCGGGAGGCCTGGGCGCAGGGCATGGCGCGCAAGCTGGGGATCGAGGGGAGCGCGGAAGAGGTGACCGCCCTCGGAGCCGAGCTGTTCGAGATGCTCGAGGCGCAGCAGATCGACCACACCGGCTTCTTCCGCGCACTCGCGGAGGGCAGGGCCGCGGAGCTGCTGGGGGATGCTCCCTCCGCGGCGCGGTGGATGCGGCGCCGGGAGGCGCTGGGTGCGGCGGCGCCGGAGGAGATGGAGGGGATCAACCCGCTGTACGTCCCCCGCAACGTCCACCTCGACGCGGCGCTGCGGGCGGCGCACCTGGGGGACCTGGGCCCCGTGCAGGACCTGCTGGAGGCGGTGACCTCGCCGTTCACGCCGCGCGCCGGCCTCGAGCACCTCGAGGGTCCCGGAGAGGGCGGGGAGCACTTCATGACCTTCTGCGGGACCTGACCGTCCGTTGGGAGGGCGCTGTGACCTGCGCGTCTGGACGTGACGCAGGTCATAGACCATGCTCTTTCGCGGGGGACGATGACGATTCCCCGCCCGATGACCGCCCGGCTCACCGCTGGCCGGCCGCGGAGATCGGTGACCGACGCACCCTCGAACACCGGAGGATCTCGTGGATTCACTATCGAACTTCGACTGGGCGGGGCTGGGGCTGAAGATCCTGGCCGCCGTCGTCATCCTGGTCATCACCGCGATCTTGGCCATGCTGGTCAAGAAGGGCG
>CAZHSL010000249.1:0-4362 GCA_964535185.1 uncultured Corynebacterium sp. | reverse complement strand
CGGTGCCGATCGCGCCGTGCCGGTCCATCACCTGGTAGCGGAAGCGGTCGGTGCCACGCGAGTCGTCGTACGGCTGGTACTCGATCCACTCGCCGTTCGCGGAGACGATCTCGCCGAGGGTCGGCATCGGGCTGGTGATCCCCGTGAGCATCACGGAGTCGCCGTCGGGGTCGATGCCCGTGGTCGAGACGGGGATGCGCACCGGCGTCCCCGCCACGGTCCGGGCGGTGAGGTTCTTCGGCTGGGGTGCCGTGTTCTCGGCCTCCCGGGGAACGATCGTGATGTGCACCAGCGCGGAGCCGGTGCGGCCCGTCTCGTCCACCACCTCGTACTGCACGACCGCTTCGCCGGAGGCGTCGTCGTCGGCCCGGAAGCGGATCTGGTCCTGGTGCGGCTCGGCGTGCCCGGCGTCGTCGGCGCGCGAGGTGTCCATGATCTCGCCGAGGTGGAGCTCGGAGTCCGTGGGTGAGATGTCGTTGGCGGTGACGGGGATGTTCACCATGTCCCCGGCCCTGACCACGGCGCGGTCCGGCACCGCTTCGGGGTTCGCGAACTGCGTGTCGGTGCTGGCGACCATCACCCGGACCGTGCCCGTGGTGCTGCCGGAGGAGTTGGCGACCTCGTAGGTCAGGGGGACCGGTTCCTCCGAGACCTCGGCGCCCGGTTCCGCCTCGATCCTGACGAGGTGGTGGTTGACGACCGTCGCCTTGAGGCCGCTCGTCTCGGGGACGTCGATCGAGTTGACCACGAGCACGCCGCCGGTGGGGTCGACGTCGTTCTCCAACGGGTCCACGAGGGCGTCGGATCCGGTGGTGACGGTGGCCATGTCGTCGACCGCGACCGGTTTCAGATCGTCCTCGGTGGGCTCCTCGACGTCCACCCGCACCAGGCCGAGGGAGGCGGTGCTCGACCCGGTGGCCACGACCGTGTACTCGAGGTAGTAGGTCCCCGGTTCGCTCCCGGTGATCTCGAGCGTCCCCGCCTCGAGGGAGGGCTCGACCTCGAGCCCTTCGGCCTCGCCCACGCTGAGCAGCTGGAGGTCGCCGCCGTTGGGGTTGAGATCGTTGACCAGCGGCTTGATGGTGGTGCTGCGACCGGCGACGACGGAGGCGTGGTCCGCGGTGGTGATCGGTGCGAGGTCGCTGTCGGTGACGGACTCGATCTCCACGATCCCTTCCCCGGTGTCGCCGTTCTCGTCGCGGAAGGTGAGCGTGACCTGCTTCGTGCCCGGGGACAGGCCGGCGTCGTTGAAGGTGATCAGCCCGTCGGGACGGAACGTCACCAGGTCCTCGGGCTCGACGACGGCGTTGGCGAGGTAGAACGCGTCCCCGTCGGGGTCCTCCCAGTACGGCAGGATGTTGAAGCTGACCTCCTCACCGGAGCGGACCTGCACCTTGGTGATCGTCTGCTCCGCCTGCTCGGGCGGGGAGTTCTCACCGTCGGCCCGCACCTCGAGGTTCACGGTGGCGGTGTCCTTGCCGCCGCGGCCGTCATCGGCCTGGTAGGTGAACGATGCGGTGCCGGAGGCGTCCTCGTCGACCTCGATCTGCAGCTGCGTCCCGCCCCGGATCGGGGAGACCGAGCCGATGCCCGGCTGGTCCCCCTGCACCTCGACCGTGAGGATGTCGCCGTCGGGATCCGTGTCGTTCTTCGTCACCGGCAGCACGACGCTCTTGCCCGGCCGCACGCCGAAGGTGTCCTCGTTCGCCGCCGGGGGCCGGTTCTCCTCGTCCCTCTCGGCGGCGGTGTTGGTGATCGTGGTAGTGAGGGTCTCCTTCTCCTTCTCCTCGGAGGTGCTGGTCTGGATGTCCTGGGTGATCACCCAGTTGTCCACCACCTGCATGTTGTCCATGATCTCCCAGGACAGGCCGAACTTCTGGTCGTTCAGCACCACCAGGTCCCGGTTCACGCGCAGGGTGAGGTCCGCTGCGCTGTCCGCCTGCGGGATGGTCTCGGCGACCGTCTCCTCGCCGTCGCAGGCGCGGACGTAGCGCTTCGATCCGCCCCACGCACCGTACGCGCAGCCCTGCACCTGCGCGGGCTTGACGACGTCCGTCCCGGTGCCGCCCGCGTCGATCTGCGTGGCGGAGCCGCCGTCGAAGGGGATCACGAACAGGGAGTCGATGGTGGAGACGACGAAGGTGTCGGCGCCGGGCCCGGACTGCTGCAGCTGCGCCTTGTCCAACGAGGAGACCCCGTAGTCGGCGAGGCTGTAGCGGTCCATGTCCCGGCCGACCCGCAGCAGCTGGTTCTCGCGATCCAGGATCACCGGATCGTCGCCGACGACGGACAGCTGCAGCGCCTCCGTGTCCTGCGAGACGCCGGGGACCTCGATCGGGTCCTCTGCCTTCGTGTCACGGGTGTCGTCCGCCCGCGGATAGACGAGCAGCTCCGGGCCGTCCAGGACGAAGACGTCGCCGTCCTCCGAGACGGCGACGGTGCGCTGGCCGCTGTCGGCCTCGAGCACCGGCTCCACGGCGCTCGCGCTGAAGGCCGCGGCCTCCTCGGGCGACAGGATCCACACGCGACCGTCCGGTGCGGCCAGCACGATGCGGTCCCCACCGATCTTCACGGTCGTGCCTGTCGGCAGTTCGACGAGCCCGCTGCGCGTCACCGAGGCCGTGTTGATCGGGGTGAATCCCCGGGGGCCGGTCTCGAGCACGGTGTACCCGGATTGGACGATGTCGAGGTCCTGGCCGGCGGAGGAGAGACGTGCATCGAGCTCGCCGGCGTCGACGTTCAGCCGGCCCAGCAGGCCGGCCTGTTCGTTGGTGACCCACACCCCACCATTGGAGACCTCCACGTCGGAGGACGTCAGCCCCGGGTAGCGGAGAGCGAATCCCGTCAGCACGAGGGCCGCCACCGCCAGCACGGCGGAGGAGACGACCGTCAGCCGCTTCCCCCTGCTCCGCTTCGGCACAGCCGTGTCGGACATGCTCGTACCCCCAAGGCAAGTTCACATCATCGCGGGCGGGCCGTCGGTCTCCTCGCGTCGTCCGGGCGACGAGCCCCCGAGACCGATACCACCGCGCACGGGACCTCGTCCAGGGTACTCGCAGGTTGGTCGTGGCACCACGAGGGGCGGGTCACGAAGTCATCAACCCCCGGACGATGTTCGCGCCCCGCCTGACGGCCGCGGAGCTGATCAGCTGCTGCGGCGGACGAGGGTGGTGGTGAAGCCCGTGAGCGCGTGGCGGACGGGTCCGGCGGGGAGCTCTTCGAGGATCTCGATGGCCTCGTCGGCGGTGCGTGCGGCGAGCTCCCGCGTCTGCTCGAGGGCGGGATCGGCACGGAGCATCGCGACCAGCTCCGCGAGCGCGGTCTCCGAGCCGAGGTCGCCGTCGAGGCGGTCGACGATCTCGAGGCTGTGGGAGTCGGGGTGCTCGGCGGCACGTCGCCGGATCAGGAGCGTGGGCATCGTGGGCACGCCTTCGCGCAGATCGATGCCCGGGGTCTTCCCACTGGTGGCGGCGTCGCTCTCGAGATCGAGGACGTCGTCGGCGAGCTGGAACGCCACGCCCACCTTCTCGCCGTAGCGCCGCATCACGTCGGCGGTACCCGCCGGGGCGCCGGACAGCGAGGCGCCGAGGCCGCCGGCGAGGGCGAGCAGCGAGGCCGTCTTGTCCGAGAGCACGGAGATGTAGTGCTCGAAGGGGTCATCGCCCGGCTTCGGGCCGACGGTCTCGTGCAGCTGCCCGAGGCAGAGCCTCTCGAACGTCTCCGAGTGCAGCCGGACCGCGTCCGCGCCGATGCGCGCGCTGAGCCCGCTGGCCCGCGCGAAGAGGAAGTCGCCGGTGAGGATGGCGACGTTGTTACCCCACAGTGCGTGGGCGCTGTCCGTCCCCCGACGGGTGGGCGCGGAGTCCATCACGTCGTCGTGGTAGAGGCTGGCGAGGTGGGTGAGCTCGACCAGCACCGCCGCGTCCTGGACCCCGACCGCATCGACGTCACCGAAGGATGCGGCCAGCAGGACGAGCATCGGGCGCACGCGCTTGCCACCGGCGTCCATGAGGTGCCGGCCCGTCCAGCGCATCATGTCGTCCGAGCTGGACACGGATTCACGCAGACGGTGCTCGATGGTTCCGAGACGCTCGACGATACTGCTCGCGAGGTCCTCGTCGACGTCGGGCACTCCCGGCAGCGTGGACGACATGGCTCTCCTGGAACTCAGCGGGGCACCGGTGCGGTGCGCCCGAGGCGTAGGTCGGGTACGGCGCGGGGCGGGCTACCGCTCCGGGATCCGCGGGTGCCGGCCTCGCGGTCGCGCGGATCCGACAGTTGAGTCTACCGGCAGGACCATCCCGCACGAGGGACCGGGGACCCGGAGGTGAGCGGAACGACCAGCGGCGCGCCGCGCCGACG
>CAZHSL010000248.1:0-4388 GCA_964535185.1 uncultured Corynebacterium sp. | reverse complement strand
CCCAGCTGGGCCGACGGATCTGCTGCAGCTCGTCGAGGATCGCGGACCAGTGGCCACGCACTTGGTCCGCATCGGGGCCTCCGCCGGCGGCGGGCTGGGCCGGGGCCGGCTGCTGCGGGCTCGACTCCCCCTGCGCACCGGACCCCTCGCCTACCCCTGGCTGCGGGGCACCCTGGGACGGAACCGCCTGCGGCGGCGCGGCCTGCGGTGGGGCAGTCGGCGGCGGCGCTCCCTGCTGCGAGCCGGGCTGCGATGGCGCACCGTGCGGCGGGGCACCCTGCGGTACTGCGTCACCCCACCGTGCACGCTCCGGCGGTGCGGCCGCGGACTCCCTCGGAGCGCCCTGCGCAGCGGCGGGCACCTGGGACGGAGCCTGCTGAGCAGGGCCGGGATCCTGCGACGCCTGCGGGCCGGGATCCTGGGTCGGCGTGCCCTGCGGGGCGGTCGCTGCCGGCGCCGGCCCCCGCGCGCCGCGCGCCTGACGCGCGGCCTCGGCCTTCTCCTGCGCGATGCGGCGCACCTCCTCCCGCGCTCCGGAGGACCCGGAGCCGGTGCCCTGCGCCGACGCGGGACCGGGCTGCCCGCCACGAGGCGCCGGGGCCCCTCCGCGCGGGGAGGTGTTCGGGGCGGGAGCCTCCGCCGCGGCCAGGGCAGCCCGCTCGTCGCGCAGCACCAAGCGCGCCGCGAGCAGCTCCAGGTGCAGCCGGGGGGACGTGGCGCCGCTCATCGTCGACAGGGTCTCGTGCACCAGGTCGCCGCACTGCGAGAGGTCCGCCGGGGCGAACAGCGCGGCCTGGCCGCGCATGCTCTCGAGCTCGTCGGCCGGGACCTGCGGCAGCAGGTCGGCGCCGCGCTCCGGGACCGCAGCCAGCACGATCAGGTCGCGCATCCTCTCCAGCAGGTCCTCGACGAAGCGCCGCGGCTCGTGGCCGGTGGCCAGCACGTGCTCGACCGCGGAGTAGAGCGCGGCCGCGTCCCGCTCGGCGACGGCCGTGACGGCGGTGTCCAGCAGCGCCGTGTCGGTGAAGCCCAGCAGCGCGATAGCGGTCGGGAAGTCCAGGCCGTCCTCGCTCGCGCCGGCCATCAGCTGGTCCAGCACCGACATCGAGTCACGGGCGGAGCCGCCGCCGGCCCGCACCACCAGAGGCATCACGCCCTCGCCCACCTGCACCTGCTCTGCCGCGCACACCTCCTCGAGGTAGGGGCCCAGCACCTGCGGGGGGATCAGGCGGAAGGGGTAGTGGTGGGTGCGCGAGCGGATGGTGCCGATGACCTTGTCCGGCTCGGTGGTCGCGAAGACGAACTTCACGTGCTCGGGCGGCTCCTCGACCAGCTTCAGCAGGGCATTGAACCCGGCGGAGGTGACCATGTGGGCCTCGTCGATGATGAACACCTTGTAGCGGTCGCGCACCGGCGCGAAGGAGGCCCGCTCGCGCAGCTCGCGCGCATCGTCCACACCGCCGTGGCTGGCGGCGTCGATCTCCACCACGTCGAGGCTCCCGGCACCGCCGTTGGCGAGATCGCGGCAGGAGTCGCACTGGCCGCAGGGGACGTCCGTCGGCCCCTGGGCGCAGTTCAGGCAGCGCGCGAGGATGCGCGCAGAGGTGGTCTTGCCGCAGCCGCGCGGGCCGGAGAACAGGTAGGCATGCCCGACCCGTCCTGCCCGTAGCGCACGCCGCAGCGGCGTGGTGACGTGGTCCTGGCCGATCACTTCGGCGAAGGACTCCGGGCGGTAACGACGGTACAGAGCGGTGGCCACCCCGACAGGCTAGTCGAGGCCGCCGACGCTCCCCACCGCTGTGGATGGAGAGCTCCCGTTGAGGAACGGGCGGCCCATCCGCCGACGGCACTCCGATGCACCGTGAGAACGGTCGCATCCGCATGGTCTGAGCGGGTTGATCTGTAAGTCAGAGTAGGAGAGCAGCTCTCCGGTAAGCTTCCCATGGTTTGAAGGACCGGACGTCCTTAAGATCAGGGACCATCCCGGCGTTCCATGAGGCAGATACTGCGCAGCTGCGCGACCAGAACCAGGCGATCAACACTGGTGCGGAGCGCTGATGAGGGCGATGCCTCGTTCCATCGCGGTCGAAGACCGTGCGCTCGTCGCCGAGCTGACCTGTGCCATGAGGGTCCCCGCGATGCGGATACACATCGGCGTGCGACGGGCGTGACGCTACGTAGCGTCATCGCCGCATTCGCCAGCCGCAAGGTCAATGTGATCCCAGGAAGTCCGCGTCTCCACGCTGCGCGTCGCATCCACGAGCACGGTGGGGGGAGAGCTGGAGAGGATGTACACGGTCTCGCTCCGCTCGTCCTCTGTCAGGCAGGTCGGTGCGATCCACGAAGTCGGCGTGACGGCAAGGCTGATCACCACCATCATCCCGGCAAGAACCAGTCCCCGCGCCAGCACGAAGTGTCTCACCTTGGCCACGAGATCCTGAACTCGGAAGGACCTCTTGACACGCAACGGATCCAGTACCTGTCCGCGGCGCCGTGCTCTGAGCTCGAGCGCGAGAAATCGCCTGAGCGTCATCGCCTCCAGGTACGCATCTACCACTTGCGGATCTCCGAAGGCCTCGTCCTTCCGTCGCTCGAGCTCATCGCGCGCGTACTTACTGCGCTCGGCCAATAGCGTGGCCATCTCCCGAAAAGTCAACGGTTCACCGCCCTCTTCGAGGGAGGCCCTGGTGGTCCAATCGACCGGCCGGGCACGAAAGCCCCGACGGTCGAGCAGAGCGTCGGCAAATTGATTCCACCGAGCGACGGCCGAGCCCCTCCCCCACCACGACGCCATCGCCCATCCGACCACGGCGAGACCGGCGAGCAGGACGACCTTCCAAGGCCAGGGAGCGATAATCACAGCGACCAGCGCGGAGACGATACCCACCATGAGCATCAGCATCGCTCGCCCCCCAACATAATCATCTTCGAAGATGATGCCCGGGAAGGAGTACATGCACAGGCTGAGGCTCACCGTGGTGCAGAGAAGAAGGGTCAAGAGGGGCTCGCTCGCGAGCGTCGCACCGATGATCGCCGGAAGGTCGGCGATCGAGGCATGGGTGAGAACATGCTGCGAGGTCTCGATGGCAGTTTGAAGAGCCTCCCCGAACCCTGCGTCCGGTGCGATGTCGCGCGGCCAGGAGACGGCGAGAAAACGGACCATGACGAAGACGGTGAAGAGAAAACTCCAACCGAAGATCTTCTCCACCAGTGGGCCTCGCGGCGTGATGACTCCGACGGCACCAAGATCGGATTCTAGGAGCCCCGCCTGCTCGGCGTCCCCTTCGGTCCCGCCCCTACGCGGGCCATCGCCATGGTTCGAGAGGTGCGGGGTCACGATGTCATCGTAGGCAAGTTCAGCAGTGTCGGCAGAACGTTGGCGTCGGTGACATTCTCGGAGACGCGACCTGCGCGTCCACGGCCCGCAACTCTCAGCAGGAGGTCACGGATGATCTGAGGGAGCGCTGTCCGAACCTTCGACGATCCCATCAGCCGCAGCTCGATCCGCAGCGTGCTCCTCGTCAGCCGCCCCCACTTCGCGGTCCGCATCCGCACGTTCTTCCGCGCTAGAGGTACCGCTCTGCTCCTGGCGGACCTCCGCGAGCTTCTTCCGGCGCTCCTGGAGCCCTCGTCGGGTCGCCGCGAACACCGACACCACCACGATCACCGCGATCACCACGTCCACCACCCAGCCGGGCACGTCGAAGGGCAGCTCGAACTCCGGCAGCAGCCCCAGCAGCCAGGCCAGCAGCTCGCGCACGGGGCTCAGGAGCCACTCGAGCACTGCGTTCACCGGTCGCAGCAGCCACGCGAGGGCGTCCCACAACGGCTGCAGCAGCTCGGCGAGCCAGTCCCGCAGCGGCGCGATCGCCCGTGCGACGGCCTCGACCAGCGGCCGCACCCGTGCCTCGACCCACTCCTCGAGCGGGTCGAGCAGACCGCTGAACAGCGCGCCGAAGCCGAGCAGCGGCAGCAGGTAGCGCATGGACCTCGCGAGCGCGGCGATCAGTGCGTACCGCGTGGGATGAGCGGTGCGCCTCGCGTCCCGGGCGGCCGACGGGGACCCCTCCGCAGGCACGAGCACCGTCCGGCGGAAGCCGTGACGGACCTCGACCTCACCGGCGCCGCCGAGCCCAGCGGTGCGGATCGTGATCACCTCCGCCTCCTTGTGGCTGCCGTCCTCGCGCGGGCGGCGCACGGTGCAGCGCAGCGTCGTGAACCCGTCCTCGAGCGTGAAGCGGAGACCGTCCTCGCCGTCGGCCGGGCCGTCCCGACCGCCCTCGTCGGCCCTGTCCGCCGCCTGCCCGGCCTCCTCCTTCTCCCGGGCCTTCCACGCCTTCTCCTCGGCCTTCGGATCGTGCTCGACCCCATCGATGACCACCGTGAAC
>CAZHSL010000247.1:0-4390 GCA_964535185.1 uncultured Corynebacterium sp. | reverse complement strand
CGACCGTCGGCGTCGCGGTGTCGAAGCCGAGCTCCTCCTTGTAGATCGCCTCGAGCTCGGCGCGGGACCGGAAGCGGCCGTCCTCGGCGGCGGCGCGGGCCCACGGCACCGAGCGGGCGGTGGGGATGTGCCCGCCGCGCACGGTGCCCTCCTGCGGGTAGTCCGGCATGTGGGTGCGCTCGCCGGAGTACTCCTGCGGGGAGCGCACGTCGATCAGCGGGCCGCCGAGGAAGTCCAGCACGTCCTCACGGTAGGCGCGGATCGGCGCATCCTGGCGCTCCACCACCGGGTAGCCGGAGGTGGGGGCCGGCTTGCCCTGCTCGGAGGTGGTCAGCTCGCGGCCCTCCGCCTCCCAGGCGGCGCGGCCGCCGTCGAGCAGGCGCACGTCCGGGTGGCCGAACAGCTCGAAGACCCACAGCGCGTAGGCCGCCCACCAGTTCGACTTGTCGCCGTAGATCACCACGGTGGTCTCGCGGGTGATGCCGGAGGCGTCCATGAGCGCGGCGAAGCCGGCGCCGTCGACGTAGTCGCGGGTGACGGGGTCGTTGAGATCCAGGTGCCAGTCGATCTTCACCGCGCCGGGGACGTGGCCGGTCTCGTACAGCAGCACGTCCTCGTCGGACTCGACGACGACCAGGTCCTCGGGGCGGCCGCCCGCGAGCTGATCGGCGAGCCACTGCGTGGTCACCAGCTTCTCGGGGTGGGCGTAGTCCTGCAGGGCAGGAGTCGGATCAACAGGAACGGTCATCAGTTCACCTTTCGACGGTCGATGGCGCCAGACGTGTACCTCCAGTCTGTCACCCGGGAGTGCGCCGTGGCGTCCCACGGGCTCCGCCATGGGCGGACATCACCCCGCCGGGCCGCTTCGCCGACCGCCCGGCAGGATCCGGTCCGTCGCGCCTCTCGCGCGGGGCGGGTCGCGGCTCCTACGGTGGGGCCATGGAGAACCTCGAGCAGGAACCCGCCATCCCCACCCTCGATGTGACCGTCCTGGACTGCCCCGACGCGCTGCAGCTGGCCACCTTCTACGCCAAGCTCCTGGGCTGGCGCGTCCAGGAGGGCAGCGACTCCGACTGGGCCGAGCTGCTCCCGCCGCGCGGCCGGGTCTCGGCCGACGAACCCGACGGCCAGGCCTCCCTCGCCTTCCAGGGCATCGCCGACCACCGGCGCCCCACCTGGCCCGACGGCGAGCACCCTCAGCAGTTCCACCTCGACTTCGCCGTCTCCGACATCGACGCGGCCGAGCCGCGGGCGCTCGCGCTCGGCGCGACCGTGCACGAGCACCAGCCCTCCGCCTCGGGCAGCTTCCGGGTGTACGTCGACCCGGCCGGCCACCCGTTCTGCCTCTGCCGCTCCGCCTGAGCGGCGGCCGCTCGGGAACACGCGGACGCGGGGACGCGGCCCGCTCCGCACGGCCACGCCCGGTGGAGCGACCATCGGCGCACTCAGGAGGCGTAGGCCTCGAACACCTCGCGGATCCGCACCGCGTCCGCGCCGTCCGCGAGCAGCGCCTGCAGCAGCAGGCGCGCCTTCGGCGCCGGCAGCAGACCGGCCATCACCGCGCCCGCCGCGAGGAGGTCCACCTCGGAGCCCGGATAGGCGTAGTGATGGGTGGAGGTGCCTCCGGTGGCGGTGCGCGAGGCGACCACGACGGGCACGCCGCCGCCGAGCAGGCGCCGCAGCCGCGGCATCGCGGCGGGGGAGACGTGCCCCATCCCCACCCCGGCGATCACCAGGCCCCGCAGCTGCTCGGGCGGCAGGTGGTCCAGGAGCTCGAGGTCCTCGTCGAGCCCCGCGGTGAGCGCGGGCACCGCCGGGAAGCGGTCCGGCGGCGAGCCCGGGACCCGGGCGGCGCGGGGCAGCGGGCGCTGCAGCAGGCGCAGATCGTCCCGCTCGACGATCCCCAGCGGACCCGCGGGGACCGAGGCGAAGGCGGAGACCGAGCGGGAGGAGGCCTTCGTGACCTGGTCCGCCAGGTGCGCGTGACCGTCGAGGACCACCAGCACACCGAGGCCTCGGGCCGAGGGCGCGGTGGCCGCGCGCACCGCGTCCCGCAGGTTCGCCGGACCGTCGGCCCCGAGATCGCTGGCCGGGCGCATCGCGCCGGTGACCACCAGCGGCGCCTCCCGGTCCCAGTACCGCTCCAGCAGGAACGCGGTCTCCTCGAGCGTGTCGGTGCCGTGGGTGAGCACCACCCCGTCGGCGCCCTCGTCGACCGCGGTGCGGGCGGCTGCGAGCACGGCGGCGAGGTGATGGGGGCGCACGTCCGAGGAGGAGACGTTCGCGAGCGGCTGCGCCTGGATCCGGACCCCGGCCTCGACGGTGGCCAGCAGGCGCTCGCCGGCGGTGTCGTCGGGACGGGCGTTGCCGCCGGCGGCGTCCTGCGACATGACGATGGTGCCGCCGAGCGACAGCACTGCGGCCCTCGCGCTCATGACAGCTCCGGCTCCTCACCGAGGTAGAACGCCGCCGTGCGCACCGAGGCCTTGCGGGCCGGTTTCCTGTCCGCACCGGAGGCGACGTGCGCCTCGAACCAGGCGTCCGCCGTGGCGCGGGTGAAGTCGGCGCCCTCGGGCGAGGCGGCGAAGCGGCTCAGCCGCGGCAGCAGATCGGCCGACGGGTCCTCGAGGTGCAGGGCCAGCGCGTACAGCGCCGCGTCCCAGCCGCAGCCGGTCGCCGCCGGGCCCAGCGCCCGCCAGTGCGCATCGTCCGCCACGGTGTGGCGCAGGGTGAAGCGGGTGGCGGCCTCCGCCGCGGCGGTGACCGGCTGGGCGGCGGCGTCGGCGCCGGAGGCGGCATCCGAGGCCGCGCCGGCCGGCCGCTCGGGCGCGGCGGGATCCACCAGCAGCTCGAGCTCATTGCTGCTCCTGCCGAACTCCCAGGTCAGCAGCAGGCGACGGGGCTCCTCGGCGGCGAGCACCTCGCCTGCCGTCTCCATGTCCGGCAGCTCGTAGCGACCGCCCTCGACCACCTCGCCGCGGGCCCGACCGAACCACACCTCCAGGTGGGAGCCGATGGTCAGCGCGGACCACAGCTCCTCCGGATGCACGGCGAAGGTCTGGGAGAGGGAGACGACATGCCCCCGCGGAGCGGGGGAGACGGTGCGGGTGACGTCCCTCAGCTGGGACTGCGGGGTGGGGGTCATGGGGCTCCTTCGGAAGCGGGGATCGGGGTCCACTGTGCCAGGTCGCCGCCGGGCGGGCCGTGGTGAGGGGATCGGTGCCGGCGGCCGGGCGGTGCGGGGTCAGCCGCGGCGCAGGCGCACGATCACCTCGGCGTGCGCGGTGTGCGGGAACATGTCGACGTACCGACCCGCGACGACGCGCAGCGAGGGCATCGCCGCGAGATCCGCGGCGAGGGTGGTCGGGTTGCAGCTGGAGTAGATCACGTCGCGGACCCCGCAGCGCTCGAGCCAGCCGGCGAGCTCACCGCCCAGGCCGCGCCGCGGCGGGTTGACCACGACCGCGTCCGGCGGCCCCTCCGGCCCGTCGGCCTCGGCGGCCGCCCATGCGGTGGCGTCGCCCGTGAGGAAGTCGGCGTTGTCGATGCCGGCGGCGGTCGCCGCCTCGCGGGCACCCTCGATCGCCTGCGCGGAGACCTCCACCCCGGTGAGGCGGGCGTGGGGCACGGCGCGGGCCACGTGCAGCGCGAAGCCGCCGAGCCCGCAGTACAGGTCCCAGATCCGCGGCGCGTCCGCGAGCTGCTCCGCGATCTCGGCCGCCCAGGCCGCGGCCTGGCGGTAGAGCTGCCCGGCCACCTCGGTGTTCGTCTGCAGGAAGGACTGCGGGCGGGAGAACAGGGTGACGTCCCCGGTGCGGATCGCGATCGAGGAGGCCCCGGCGAGGTGGATCTCCTGCGCGCCCTCGACCGCGGTGGTGTGGTCGGGATGGAGGTTCGCGGTGACGGCGACGACGGAGGGGTGCGCCTCGAGCAGCGTGGGCAGGTGCTCGCGGATCCGGCCCAGCGCCTTCTCGCTGCGCAGCACCAGGCGCAGCAGATGCTGCCCGTCGGGAGAGGCGGTGACCAGGACGTTCTTGATCTCCCCGCGGCGCCGTGCCACGTCGTAGGGCGGCACCTGGGCGCGACGGATCAGGGCCTTCGCGCCGTCCAGCACCGCCTCGACGCCCGGCGGGTACAGCGGGCAGTCGCACAGGTCGGTGCCGGCGGACTGCCCCGGCAGGGTCAGCACCGGTTCCTGCGCGGTGCCGCCCACCGCCATCTTCCCGCGGGCGCGGAACCCGGCCTCCGGGCCGACGATCGGCGGGCCCCACTGGGTGCCGGGGGCGAGGAACGGGGCCACCAGGTGCTCGACGCGCTCGCGCCCCTCGGCGAGCTGCCGCGGGCGGGGGAGGTCCAGCAGCGTGCAGGACCTGCACGCGCCGGAGTCGAA
>CAZHSL010000246.1:0-4423 GCA_964535185.1 uncultured Corynebacterium sp. | reverse complement strand
GCGTGGTCATCTTCGGCGCCGGCGCCGGCATGCCGTACTTCTCCACCGACACCGTGGCCGTCCAGCGTGCGCTGGAGATCGGCTGCGAGGAGGTGCTGATGGCCAAGAACGGCGTCGACGGCGTCTACGACTCCGATCCGCGCACCAACCCCGAGGCGCGCAAGCTCGAGCACGTCACCTACAGCGACGCCCTCCAGCAGGGACTGAAGGTCGTCGACTCCACCGCATTCAGCCTGTGCATGGACAACGCGCAGCAGATGATGGTCTTCGGGCTCGATCGCCCCGGCAACATCACCCGCGCCCTGCGCGGCGAGCGCATCGGCACGGTCGTCTCCAAGTGACCCCGGCCCGGTCCGCGGCCCACCTGCCGGGCCTCTGAGCACCATCAGCCCGCCCGCCGCCCTTGACGGTGCGGGACAATGGACCACGAACACCCATCGAGAACCGAGGAGCACCCCGTGAGCGACGACATCCCGAGCATCCTGAAGGACGCGGAGTCCAAGATGACGAAGTCCCTGGAGGTCACCAAGGACGAATTCACCGCGATCCGCACCGGCCGCGCCAGCGCGGCGATGTTCCAGGGCATCAACGTCGAGTACTACGGCACCCCGACGCCGCTGAACCAGCTGGCCTCCCTGCAGTTCCCCGAGGCCCGCACCGTCATCGTCACCCCGTACGACAAGTCCGCGATGTCGGGGGTGGAGACCGCGCTGCGCGACTCGGACCTCGGTGTGAACCCGACGAACAACGGCGACACCCTGCGCGTGGTGCTGCCGGCGCTGACCGAGGAGCGCCGCAAGGAGTACGTCAAGCTCGCCCGGACCAAGGCCGAGGAGGGCCGCGTGTCCGTGCGCGGCTCCCGCGGCAACGCGAAGAAGGCGATCGAGAAGCTGGTCAAGGACAAGGAGATCGGCGAGGACGAGGGCACCCGCGCGGAGAAGGAGCTCGAGGCGCTGACCAAGAAGTACATCGAGCTGATCGACGAGGCCCTGGGCCTCAAGGAGACCGAGCTCGAGACCGTCTGAGCCTCAGCACAGGAGCGCAGAACCCTGCACCGCAGACCACGACACGGCAGCCGCTCGGCGTGACCGACGACCCGGTGCCCGCCGCCCCGACCGCCTCGAGCACGCTCGAGGCGGTCGTCGACGCGCCCGGCCACGAGCCCGAGCACGCCAAGCGGCGCGGTGCCGGCCGGAACCTCCCTGCCGCGATCGGGGTCGGTGCCGGGCTGGCCGCCCTGCTGTTCGTGGCGCTGTTCGTGGTGCCGCAGGCCTTCGCCGGGCTCGCCGCCGTCGCGATGGTCATCGCGGTGCTCGAGGTGACCCGCGCCCTGGGGCAGGGCGGCCTGCGGCTGCCGCAGGTCCCGCTGCTGGTCGGCGTGATCGGGATGGTCGTCTCCACCGTCGTCTTCGGTGCCGAGGGGCTGCTGGTCGCCACCGCCGCCGCCGTCTGCGTGCTCATCCTGTGGCGCGTCACCGAGTCGATGGGGCTCAGCGCGCTGCGCGACGTGGCCGGAGGCGTGTTCGCGCTGGCCTGGATCCCGTTCCTGGGATGCTTCCTGCTGCTGCTGTTCGCGCGGGAGCAGGGCCAGATGCTCGTGCTGCTGGCCATCCTCGGGCCGGTCGGCAACGACATCGGCGGCTACATCGCCGGGGTGCTGTTCGGGAAGCATCCGATGGCGCCGCGGATCAGCCCGAAGAAGAGCTGGGAGGGGTTCGCCGGCTCCCTGCTCCTGGGCACCGCCGGGGTCACCGCCGTCGGCACCCTCGCGCTGGACCTGCCCTGGTGGGCGGGCGCCCTGATCGGTGCGGTGCTGGTGCTCGTCTCCACCGGCGGCGACCTCTCGCAGTCCCTGCTCAAGCGCGATCTGGGCATCAAGGACATGGGGCACCTGCTGCCCGGCCACGGGGGAGTGCTGGATCGGATCGACTCGATCCTGCTCGCCGCCCCCACCACCTACATCATGCTGGAGGTACTGCTGCCATGAACACCCCCGAGGAGCCGACCGGCCGCACCGGGACCACCACTCCCGTCGCCCTGTCGAACAAGCCCGACCTCTCCCGCGAGGCGGTGCCGGGGGAGAAGGTCGCCCTGGCCCCCGGCCAGCTCCAGATGCGCCCCTCCCGCAGGGGGAAGCCGCCGGTGCACTTGGCCGATCTCACCCTCGCCGAGCGGAAGGCCGCGGTCGAGGAGATGGGCCTGCCCGGGTACCGGGCCAAGCAGCTGTCCGTGCACTACTTCGAGCACTTCACCACCGATCCCGAGGACCTCACCGACCTGCCCAAGGACCGCCGGGATGAGCTGGCCTCGAAGTTCTTCCCGCCGCTGCTGACGCAGGTCTCCCGGCAGTCCGCGGACCACGGTGCGACCCAGAAGTTCCTGTGGCAGCTCTTCGACGGCCCCATGGTGGAGTCGGTGCTGATGCGCTACAGCGACCGCAACACCCTGTGCATCTCCTCCGAGGCGGGCTGCGGGATGAACTGCCCCTTCTGCGCGACCGGGCAGATGGGGCTGACCCGCAACCTCTCGGCCGCCGAGATCCTCGAGCAGGTGCGCATCGCCAACCGGATGCTCGCCCGCGGCGAGCTGCCCGGCGGGACCGGCCGCGTCAACAACATCGTGTTCATGGGAATGGGCGAGCCGCTGGCGAACTACCGCCCCGTGGCCACCGTCTGCAAGCGGCTGAACGCCCCGGCCCCGGAGGGCTTCGGGATGGGAGCCCGCCACATCACCGTCTCCACGGTCGGCCTAGCCCCGGCGGTCCGCAAGCTCACCGCGGAGAAGATCCCCGTGACCCTCGCGGTCTCGCTGCACGCGCCCGACGACGCGCTGCGCGACGAGCTGGTGCCGATCAACACCCGCTTCGACGTCGACGAGATCCTCGATGCCGCGTGGGAGTACTTCGAGACCACCGGCCGCCGCGTCAGCATCGAGTACGCGCTGATCCGCGACATCAACGACCAGCAGCACCGCGCCCAGCTGCTCGCCGACCGCCTCATCGCCAAGGGCGGCGCCCACTGGGTGCACGTCAACCCCATCCCGCTCAACCCCGTCAAGGGCTCGAAGTGGACCGCCTCGGATCCCCGCGTGGAGAAGATCTTCGTGGAGACCCTGCGCGACAACGGGCTCTCCGCGACCATCCGCGACACCCGCGGCTCGGACATCGACGGCGCCTGCGGCCAGCTCGCCGCCGAGGTCATCGAGACCGACTCCCGCCGCGAGGACCGCGAGGCGAGGGTCGCCCGCGTCGAGGCTGTCGCCGCCGCCTCCGACTGAGCCCAGGGCACGGCCGCCGTCCCGCGCGCGCCGGCGCCCCCGCACGCCTCCCCGCAACGCCCCGCCCACGCCGCTACAGTGGGACCCCGACAGCCCGAGGAAGGATCCACTGGTGAGCACATCGTTCGAGCGAGTCTCGCGCTTCAGCGTCGGATACGACATGCACGAGGTCGACGAGTTCCTCTCCCGCGCCCGCACCGCCTACGAGGGACGCGACCCGTCGTTCACCGGCGCCGACATCACGGCGGCCAGCTTCGGCACCGAACGGGGCGGCTACGACATGCGCGTCGTCGACGAGGCGCTGGACCGGCTCTCCGACGCCTTCGCCCTCCAGGCCCGGGACGATGCCGTCGCCGAGCACGGCGAGGAGGCCTGGATCGCTCAGCTCACCGAGCGCGCGGACGTGCTCAAGGAGCGGCTGGAGCGCCCCGCCGGCGATCGCTTCGCACCGGCCGCCCAGGGCGAGCCCGCCTACGACAAGGCGGACGTCGACGGCCTGTGCGATCAGCTCGTCGCCTACTTCACCGACGGCCATCCGATGAGCGTCGACGACGTGCGCCGCGCCGCCTTCGGCCGCCGCCGCGGCCCGGACGGCTACCGGGAGGCCGTGGTCGACGTCTACCTCGATCATGTCGCGGACGTGATGGCCTCCGTGCCGTGACCGGTCCCCGCGAGCCCCGGCTCGTCCTGCTGGGGTCCACCGGATCCATCGGCACCCAGGCACTGGACGTCCTCGCGCGCTTCCCCGAGGTCGCGACGCTGCACGGCCTCGCCGTCGGCGGGAGCCGACCGGAGCTGGTGGCCGAGCAGGTCCTCGACCACCGCCCCGAGAGGGTGGTCGTCTCCGATCCCGCACGGGCCGAGGACGTCGAGGGCGCGGTCAGACGACGCTGCGCGGAGGAGGGGATCACCCCGCCGCGGATCGAGGCCGGAGCGGACGCCGTGGCCGATCTCGCCGGCTCGCTCGCGGACGGGGACGTGGTGCTCAACGCCATCACCGGCTCCGTCGGCCTGCTGCCCACCCTGGCCGCCCTCTCCTCCGGCGCCCGGCTCGCGCTGGCCAACAAGGAGTCCCTGGTGGTGGGCGGGGAGCTGGTCACCGACGCCGCCGCACCGGGCCAGATCCTGCCGGTGGACTCCGAGCACA
>CAZHSL010000245.1:0-4426 GCA_964535185.1 uncultured Corynebacterium sp. | reverse complement strand
CCGGCGAGCATGTCCACCCAGCGCAGCCCGCCCCAGGTGTCGGACCAGTACGGGCCCTCGGCGTGGACGCAGAGCGAGTCGGTGAGGCGATCGGCGAGCATGGGAACCTCCGGCTCCTGGCGCGGGATGCGGACGGCCGACGCGATGGTGTCGGTGGGGCCACCGTACGCGCTGCGGGGCGTGGTCGGGCCGCCGGCCCGTCCGCCGGTCTCAGAGGGCGCCGAGCGCCTGCGCCACCGGGACCGCGCTCGCGGCCGCCCATGCCTGGGGCCGGCACGACGCGGGGTACGGCACGGTCCGGGTCAGCGAGTCGGCGCTCTCCCCGCTGAAGAGCTCCGGCAGCCGCTGGTCGAAGCCGTCGGCCGCACGCAGCAGCCCGCGCGCGAGGACCTGCGCCTCCTCGACGAACCCGGCGGTCAGCATGCCGCGCAGGATGTAGCCGGTGTCATGGGTCCACACGCTGCCGGCGTGGTACCGCAGGGGCCCGAACCCGCCGTTGGTGCTCGACAGGGTCCGCACGCCGTAGCCGGAGAACATGCTCGGGTGCAGCAGGCGGTCCACGACGATCCGCTCCTGGTCGGGGGCGAGCAGCCCGGTGCCCAGCAGGTGGCCCATGTTCGAGGCGACGCCGTCGACCGGACGCTTGGTGCCGTCCAGCGCGAGGGCCACATAGGGGCCCAGCTCGTCCTCGCACCAGAACGCCCGGTGGAACTTCTCCTTGAGCACGGCGGCCCGGTCCCGCAGCTGCTGCGGCAGCGACGCGGCGGCACGGGGAGCCGATGGGGCGGTGCTGCGCAGGGCTGGATCCTCGAGCAGCTCGGCGGCGTGGAGCGCGGCGGCATAGGCGTAGCCCTGCACCTCGGCGAGGGCGATCGTGCCGCTCGCGAGAGAGCCGTCGGCGAAGCGGATCGAGTCGCCGGAGTCCTTCCAGCCCTGGTTCACGAGACCCTTCCCGGACTCGTCGAGGTACTCCAGGAGACCGTCACCGTCCGCATCGGCGTGCTCGAGCAGCCAGGTCGCGGCCGCCTCGAGCGCCGGGCGCAGCTCCTCGAGCACCGGACCCTCGAGACCGGCGGCACGGGCCGCGTGCAGCAGCTCGATCCACAGCGGCGTCGCGTCGATCGTGCCGTAGTACACCGGCGGCAGGTGCGCATCGGCCATCTCCATGCCGGCCGCCCGGACCTCGTGGAGGATCTTGCCCGGCTGCTGCGCGGTGGCCACGTCCACCTCCGTGCCCTGGCGGTGCGCGAGGGTGCGCAGCGTCGTCTCGGCGACGGAGCGGTCCACGGGCAGCGTGAGCAGCGCCGTGAGCAGGCAGTCGCGGCCGAACAGGGTGAAGAACCAGGGTGCGCCCGCGGCGAAGAAGGTCTGCGCGGGGTCGCCGGGGACCTGCAGGCGCAGCGCGTCGAGGTCCGAGAGGGAGCGCTGCAGCAGGTGCTGGGCCGCCCGGAGCTCGGGATCGGCAGGCGGCGCGGCGCTCGGCGGCAGGGCGGCGTCCCAGATGCCCTCGGCGGCTGCGAAGGGGACCGCGGGGTCCGTCAGGTCGAGCTGCCACGAGGAGGAGGTCGTGCCGTGCGGGGGCACCTCGAGGTCCACGCTCCAGGTCACGGCGGGCCCGTCTGCGGCGAGGTGCGCGGCACGGTCGCCCAGCTGCAGACGGGCGGCGCCGCCCTCCGTCCCGATCGGCCAGGACAGGCTCGTCCCGTCCCCTGCGGCCGCGGGACGTGGATCGTGTGCGGGCAGCAGCTGCGGGTCCTTCACGGCCGACATCGAGATGCCGTCGGTGACCAAGCCAAGGTGCAGTCGGAGCCGGCGCGGCCGGTCGTCGTCGGAGACCAGGCGCAGCTCCTCGCGGATCCCCTCCGCCGTCGCGGTGCGCGTGCGGTGCAGGACGAGCAGCGGGTCGACCACGCCGTCGTCGAGCGAGACGACGTCGCGGAACTCGATCTCCCGGGCCGAGCGGACCTGCACGCCGAGCGGGGAGAGGTCCGCCTGCTCGGCCGTGCAGCGCAGCGCGGAGACGACCCGCGTGTCGCCGATGTAGACGCCCTGGGCGCCGGCACCGGTGACGGTGCCGCAGGGGAGCGACCAGGCCTGCACGGGGGCGTGGAACACCCCGGCGAGATCGTGCACGAAGGGCTGGTGGCGCTCCTGCGGGCGGTCGGCGCTCAGCGGGGGACGGGGCGCGGCGGGGGAGGGGCTGGAGGGCATCGAGGTCTCCGATCCTGACTGACGGTGGCGGCGTCGCCCGCGGGGTGCGGTCGTGGGGCGAGTGCGGGCCCGCGGGCTCAGCCCCGCTGCAGCGCCGCCAGGGCGTGGGTGATCTCGCGGGTGGCGGGATAGAGCTCGCGGTAGAGCCGGTACAGCTCGTCGTAGCGCTCGCGGCGGGCGGGGTCCGGGATGCACCGGTGGTCCACCGGGTTCCAGCTAGAGGTGTCGGTGCCGTGGGCGAGCTCTGCGGCGAGCCGGGCACCGCCGTAGGAGGCTCCCACCGTGCTGCGGGGGATCTGCTGGGTCAGCCCCGTGACGTCCGAGACGATCTGGGGCCACAGGTCGTGCCGCGCCCCGCCGCCGACCGCCGTCACCCGGTGGAGCGGCAGCCCTGCCGCCTCGAGCGTCTCGAGATGGTGGCGCACACCGTAGGCGGCGGCCTCGAGCGCGGCGCGGTACAGGTCGCCGCGGGTGTGGGCGAGGGTCAGGCCCGCCACCACGCCGCGGGCCGACGGGTCCGCCATGGGGGAGCGCTCGCCGGAGAAGTACGGGAGCATCACCAGGCCGTTCGCCCCGGGCTCGCTCCGCTGCGCCTCGGCGACGAGATCGGTGAAGCCGTCCTCGCCGGTCAGCTCGCGCAGCCAGTCGGTGATCGCCCCGGAGGTGGCCATCCCGCCCGACAGGGTGTATGTCCCCTCCGTGAGGCCCGAGGTGGGCCACAGGGTGCGGCTGGCGATCGGCTCGTCGGTCGTGGCGACCAGGAACGTGGTGGTGCCGTACATCAGCATCAGGTCCCCGGGCCGGGTGGCGCCGACGCTCGCGGCCTCCGTCCAGGCGTCGATCGTCCCGCTGATCACCGGGATCCCCGTGGGCAGGCCCGGCACCAGGGCCGTGACCTCCGCGCCGACGGCGCCCGCGGCCTCGCCGGGCCGGCGCAGACGGGGCAGCTCGAGCTGCGGGGCGACGCGCGCGGCCCAGTCCCGGTGCCAGTCCTGCCGCCTCAGCGAGTACAGCGGCGGGGACTTGCCGGCGCTGACGTGGTCCATCACGTACTCGCCGGTGAGGCGGAACGCCAGGTAGGAGGCGGGCATGAACACGCGCCGGGCGCGGGCGTAGACCTCGGGCTCGTTCTCGGCGACCCAGGTGATCTTGGGCCCGGCGGACTGCGAGGTCAGCAGCGCCCCGCAGTGGGCGAGGACCTCCTCCTTCCCGAGCTCGTTCGTGAGCCGGCGGATCTGCGCCTCGGCCCGGGTGTCGACGCCGTAGAGGATCGCCGGACGCACGGGGGTGCCGCGCTCATCGGTCAACAGCGCGCAGGGGCCCATGCCCGAGACGCCCACGGCGGTCACCGCGGCGTCCCCGGGGGCGGTGAGCTCCCGGGCGATCGAGACGAACTCGGACCACCAGATCTCGGCGTCCATCTCCACGTGGCCCGGTGCGGGGCGCTGGACGGTGTGCTCGCGGACGGTCGTGCGCAGTATCGTGCCGTCGAGGGCGACCAGCACGCCCTTCGTGCTCGCGGTGCCCACGTCGACACCGAGCACCGCACTCGCGGTCCCCGCCATGGCGTCCCCCTCTCCGGTGGTGATCGTCCCGTCGTCCCGTCGGACGAAGTGTGCCGACCCATCCTGCCACCGTCGGGAGGGCGGGCCCGGTCGCCGCAGGCGACCTTGCATCGTGCACAGAAGTGCGGAACGATCGTGCCACGCCGCGACGGTGCGTCGCAGAGGCGCTGCGGCCCGACCCCGACGACGAGGAGGCGTGCCGTGCTCGAGACCTCGATGGACCTGCACCTGCTGCACCGTGCCGCCGCCGCGTACTACCTCGACGGGCTCCGCCAGGCCGAGGTGGCCGACAGGGTGGGCGTCTCCCGCCCCACCGTGAGCAAGCTGCTGGCCGAGGCGCGGCGGATCGGGATGGTCCGCTTCGAGGTGCTCGACGTCCCCTCGGTCGATCTCGACGAGCTCGCCGTGCGTCTGCGCGATCTGCTGGGGGTGGAGTCCGTGCGGATCGCGCCCGGGGACCAGGTCCAGCGCGGGTACCGGGGGATCGGGGACCTGCTCGCGCAGGAGCTGGGTGCGCTCGGGATCCGCGCGGGGGAGGCCGTCCTGGTCGCCTCCGGGGCGACGATCCACGCGGTCACGGGCATGGCGGGGATGCCGCAGCTGCCCGGTGCGCTGATCGTGCCCACCGTCGGCGGGCAGCAGGAGCCGGA
>CAZHSL010000244.1:0-4428 GCA_964535185.1 uncultured Corynebacterium sp. | reverse complement strand
TGTCGTCGTGGGGTGGTCGAGTTCCACTGCAAAAAAGCTGAGGCTGCTTTCAGGATCTCGTTCGCGCATCTTGCCTCGGCGAGTTCCCGCCGAAGCCGGCGGTTCTCCTCCTCGAGTGGCTCTCCCGGGCCGGCTGGCTCGGTGAGGCCGTAACGGTTGCACCAGATCCGCAGGGTCTCCTCCCGACGCCGAGCTGTGGCGCGACTGCACGGATCGATGCTGCACGGGGGCCGCCTTCGCGGGCATGACGGTCGTAGACCATGCGCACGGCACGGTCACGCAGCTCTGGACTGAACTTCTTGGGCATGCTCCGATTCTCCTTGCCGAGACTCGGAACGGAGCCCAGGGCGCTTCAGACCGCACTGCATTGCAGACAGTGCTCGAGGTGTTCCCCAGGATGGGACCCAGCTCCGCAGCGTGGACCGCCTGGGTGCAGCGCCGCACCACGCTGGTCTCTCCCGGGCACGGAAACCCGTCCGCCGTCCCGAACGGCTTCCCGTTGCCCCCGGCGGGCACGGCTCCGCCCCCTCAACGCCGCACCGCCTTATCCGAACCACGCACAAGTGCGGTCTGCCGTCGAGGATCCCTACGCGTACCCGAAGGGCTCCTCGCCGTCGAGACCATGCTCGGCTGGGCAGAGCTGCTCGATCAGCTCGCCGCCCTGTACAGGTACGGCATGCTCACGAATATCGAACTCTCCGCCACGACAGCTCGGCTGCAGAGCCGGGAGGGGCAAAGGACCACTGCGTTCAGTGTGCCGGCATCCCTTTACGCGCCCTCGACATCATCAATGTCAGCGAGCTCGTCCTCCGCGAGAACGCTCACGCGCAGGCTCGCAGGCGTCTCAAGGCCGTACTTCTCGCTGAGGAAGCGAGTCTGGCAGTACCGCTGCGCATCGGCGGCCACGCTTCGCAGCACCTGTGAGTTCATCCCGGCACCGAGGGTGATGCCGATGAACGGCAGGGCCTTCGCGACGCTCTTGACAGGAACCTTCGTCCCCGCTGGCCCGAGCTGGTTCATCAGCTTCTCCAGAGCAGCGATGAGCCGGTGATCTGCCCGCAATTTGGCTGACCAGTTCTGCCGGCCCGCAATCGCTGCAGCAGCGTTCGCCGTCTCGTTCAGCGGGACTGTCTTCGCAGCCTGAGCAACGAACGTCCTCTGCACCATCCTACGGATGAACTCGGCCTCTTCAGGATCCTTCGCGTCGAATCCATACGAGTAGCTGATCCGTGCCGCAATGCTCACGCTCAGTGCCTGCACAACGAGGACGTCTGCGGTGATCGCGACCGGGATGCCCGCGACGGGGACGAGGGCGAGCGCGCCCATTGCGCCGCCTTCCACGGCGCCGATCGAGGCCCAGGCGAGTGTGTGGCGTGCGAGCAAGCGGTCGCAGAACTTCAGATCCTGTTCACGTAGATCCGCGAAGGACTCGATCTGGACCCCACGCTTGGCGGCAGCGGTCTCGACGAACTTCGGGTCATTGAGCTCGAGACACCACTCGTTGACAAGGTCCAGCAAGGACACGGCTGCTCCGACGGCAGGTTTCAGCGCGGCCATGGAGATCGACTCCCCTGCCTTCTGAAGCGGCTCCTTGATGCGTTCCGGTGTCGCGTCCCCGACTTTCTTCGCCGCAGCACCGGCAGCATCGCTGGCCTTGCCCAGTGCACCGGTCGCCCAATCAGGCATACCCCTGCGTTTCGACTTGGTGTCCCAATGCTCATTGAGCGAGTCCCAGACCTTCTGCTCGTAGCTGCTCATCGAGCCTTGCGGCCCACCGGTCACGTAGGGAACCTCATTCATCGGCGATGCTGCCTTTCGACGTAGATGCTCAGCGTGTGCGGCGCACCGCCCATGGTCACGGTATCCCTGGGCAGCGACAGATGCGGCTGTGCACGTCGGACCGTTCTACTGCAGGCCGCCAATCGCTCGCCTGCTCTTGCTCTGCATGACCCGAGGAACAGTCGGCGAGATACTGCTGACCGCGTTGAACGAGTCTCAGCCTCTTCACGAGCCGAAGGGGCTGCTGCGCGCCGAGGGCTTCGACACCGACGAAGCCCCACCCGGCGCCGACGGCGGCATCGGCATCACCGCCGGGCGCGGCCTGCTGGGCCCGGAGTCCCCGAAGCTGATCGTGCAGGTGAAGACCCCGCAGATCGGCTCCGAGGTGGTGGCGCAGCTGAACGGTCTGGTCCACACCCACGGCGCGGGCTACGGCCTGCTCGCCACCTGGTCCGGGCTGAGCAAGCCCGCCCGGGACGCTGTGAAGCACCAGCGTTTCCGCGTGAAGGTCTGGGACTCCACCGACATCGTCGAGGCGGTGCTGCGCAACTACGAGAAGCTGCCGGAGGAGATCACCGAGCGCCTCCCGCTGCGCCGGGGGTGGATGCTGAAGGTCGCGTGAGCGCTGTACCGCGGTCGTCGACGGACACCAGCGCTTCCCCGGCTCCGGGTGGTCAGCGCCCGTTGCTAGTCTCGTCGCATGGCTGAACGCCCTGCCATCGATCCCGCGCTCGTGACTGCGCTGGTGCCGACGCTCTCCCGGAGCCTCGCCGAACAGTTCAACGTGTTCCGAGTGATGCACCACGGCACGCACGAGAAGCAGCTCTCCAACGTCTTCGCATGGTTGCTGAACGCCCAGGGAACTCATCACCTCGGGGATGCGCCGCAACGGATCTTCCTCGAGCTCGTCAACGCAGCGCTCCCCGCAGATTCCCGGCTTCCGACGACGGGATACGACGTCGCCCAGGAAGTCGTCACGCCGGGAAGCGAGGGCGAGCCCGTCCCGGAACTGGCGGACATCGCCGATATCGTGCTGTCGTCGCCCGAGGCCGCCATCGTTGTGGAGAACTTCGGCACCTCCGATGGGCACGGCCACGACTTCCGCCGATACCTTGCGCTCGGCACGGCGAATGATCGTTCCGCCGCCGTCGTGCTCCTGTGTCAGCGCCATGAGCCGCACCTCCAGCGCGACGGCTGGCAACGGGCGGTCGTGATCACCTACGCCGAGCTGCTCCGTACTCTCCGCGCACATATCGCGGGCCATCGCGCATGGATCCGCCAGAACCCAGAGCAGCACTTCTTCATCCGCCAGCTGTTCGAGCACTTCGTGGAAGGACCCGCAGCGATGAACACCGAAGACACCCTCGCCTTCCTCACCGCGATGTGCGAGACGGGAGAGTCCGCGCGGTACGGACAACGGCCACGCGACCGCGTGGCGGAGGACTTCGCTGACCTCATGGCCGCGCAAGCTCGCCGCCAGTTCGAGGACAGTCTCGCGCTGCTCGCCGCGACGAAGAAGGCGCTCCGCGGCCATGCGAACGCAACGCTCGTAGGCCAGGTCAATGCGCAGATCCCGGCGGGACCGATCGAGAAGGTGGTCACGCGCTTCGTCGGCCAATGGGAGTGGTGCGTCGAGCTGCAGCGCAGTGACGATCATCCGACAGTCTTCTTCGAATTCGGGCCCACCGCCGTGGCAGAGCAGGAGCGGGTTCCCCGCAGGCTCGAGGCCCCTGACTACTCGCAGGTGTTCGTCTCTCTGCAAGGCCCGAGCGGTGAGGGGATCTCCCGTCTTGCCCACACCGGTGTGGGCCTCACCGAGGTGCTCGACGGCCTGCAGGCGACGGACCTCCGTCTTCGGGACGCAGTGTTGGGAATCGTCGCGCAGTAGCCACAGGTCCGCCCTGCAGCCATTCCCCCTTACTGTCAGTACAACGACAGCCCACGGTGTCCGGTTCTTCGGACGTGCTCATCGAGGATGGACGTCAGGCTCCACCACGGCGGAGGCAGCAGGCCCCCACCGCTCGGGGAGAGCTCCGGGCGCTCTCGAGACACTCGGTGCCCCGCGGAGCCCTATCGCGCCCTCAAGGAAGGAACCGCCCATGACGTCTCCTCGACGCCAGCTCCGTTGGGAGCTGTCGAACAACGTGGCACCAAGCATCTACTTCGGCCTGGACAGAAAGCTCTGCGGCATCTACACCCTCGAGTTCGAGGGAGGGGGTCGCTACGTCGGCCAGACCGTCGATCTCACGAGCCGCCTCGCTTCCCATCGCCGCCGCTGGACGGACATCGTCGCCGTCTCGTTCATCGAATGCGGGCCGGACGAGCTGGATGACCTCGAGCGTTCGCTGATCACCCAGACGGAGCGCACCCACTCGGTACGCAACAAAGCGTTCACGCAGATGCCCGGTGGCGAGGCGGAGATCGACCTCGTGGTGGATCGCCAGCAGCAGGCTGAATGGCTCGACGGGGTCCAGTCCGCCTACCCGTTGGACGAACGTACGCGTGCTGCGGAGCGCCGACGGCGCACGCGCCCCAAGTACGAGCAGCTGGTCGCGCATCCCGCGTTTCCGGAAGCGCTCGGCGACCTCGCCGCATTCGTCCATCAGGTGATCCCATGGCCCTCCGTGACCGGGGGCCTGTACTGGGGTG
>CAZHSL010000243.1:0-4430 GCA_964535185.1 uncultured Corynebacterium sp. | reverse complement strand
CGACGTGCTGGGCGAGATCGTCCGGCACGCCTGGGAGCACGGCCCCGACAGCCCCGCACCGTGAGCCTCCGCTACTGTGCTCCGGGAGCTTCCGGGAGCCGCTCCGCACCCGCGGACGGTCAGGGGGCCCCGAGGGTTCGTGGAGAGGACGGCGATGCGCCTGTCGACATCTGAGCGCCCGCACTCCGATCGTCTGCCGTTCAGGGGCCGACGGTCCAGGGCGGGTGCGGTGATCCTCGCGGTCGGCGCGCTGATGGTGGCGCTGTACTCCGTGGTGTTCACGCTGCTGATGGCGCAGGAGGGCGGCGGGCACTCCTGGGCCACCGCCGTGTACTGGACCATCACCACGATGTCCACGCTGGGCTACGGCGACATCACCTTCGACTCGGACGCCGGCCGGCTGTTCTCGCTGTGGGTGCTGCTCAGCGGGGTCGTCTACATGCTGGTGCTGCTGCCGTTCTTCGTGATCCAGTACGTGGTCACGCCGTGGCTGGACCGCCGCCGCGCCGCCCGTACGCCGCGGAAGGTGCCGCCCGCCGTGCACGACCACGTGCTGCTGGTGGGCTCCGACGCGGTCACCCAGGCCTTCGCCGCACGGGCCGAGCGCAGCGGGGTGCCGGCCGTGGTGGTGCTGGAGGACACGGCGCTCGCCGGGGAGCTGCACGACCAGGGGCGGCACGTCATCGTCGGCCCGTTGGACGCCGCCGCGACCTATCGCAGCGCCGGCGCCTCCCGGGCCCGCCTGGTCGTCTCCACCCTCTCCGACACCGCCAACACGAACGTCGCCTTCACGGTGCGGCAGGCCGCCGCCCGGGTGCCGATCGCGGTCACCGCGTCGAAGCCGGTCTCCGTGGACGTGCTCGACCTCGCCGGTGCGGACCGGGTGCTCGAGCTCGGCCAGGTGCTGGGACGGGAGATGGCCTCCCGCGTGCTCGGCTCGACCGGCCGCTCCCACGTCATCGGCAGCTTCGGCACCACGCTGATCGCCGAGGCGGCGGCGCGCGGCACCGACCTGGTGGGACTGACGCTGGGGGAGGCCCTGCCCTGCCTGCGCTCACGCGTGCGCATCCTGGCGATCATGCGCAAGGGCCGGCTGCGGGCGATGACCCCGGACCTGCGGATCACCGATGCGACCGTGCTCGTGCTCGCCGGCACGCAGGAGGACCTCGCCGTCTACGACGCGCAGTTCCAAAGCCACGAGGTCTCGGAGGACCCCGTCGTGGTGCTCGGCGGCGGCCGGGTGGGCCGCGCCGCCTCGCGGGCGCTGAGCGACGAGGGGGTGCCCAACACGATCGTCGAGCTCGAGCCCGGCCGGGTCGAGAACTCCTACTCGGTGCTCGAGGGCACCGCCAGCTACGCGGTGGTCGCGGGCGATGCCGCCGATCAGCGGATCCTGCGCCGGGCGGGGCTGGAGACCGCCTCGGCCGTGCTGGTCACACCGCGCGACGACGACCTGAACGTCTACCTCACCCTGTTCTGTCGGCGGCTGCGCCCCGAGCTGCAGGTGGTCTCCCGCGCCACCTACGAGCGCAACGTCGCCACCCTCTACCGCGCCGGCGCCGACAGCGTGCTCTCCTACGCCACCATCGGCGCGACCGACCTGTGGAACCACGCCGGCCTCAGCCACCGCGTGCTGGTCGCCGAGGGCAACGAGCTGTTCCTGGTGCCGCGCCCCGCCTCCCTGGCACGTCGCTCGCTGCGCGACGACGAGGTGCGTCGACGCACCGGCTGCCACATCGTCGCCGTCCTCGACGAGGACGGCACCCTGGGCTACGACACCGAGTCGATCCCCGCCGCGCCGGGGAAGCTGCTGCTGCTCGGGGACCGGCACGCCGAGCGCCGCTTCCGCGAGACCTATCTGCGCGGGCACCGGCTGCGTCGGCGTCGGCGATAGGCTGGCGCTCCACCCCCTCGACCCTTCGACCCAGGAGGACCATGTCGTCCGCACCCGTGAAGCTCGCCGTCGGAGATCCCGCTCCCGCCCTCGACCTGCCCACCGCCGGCGGCGGCCGGATCAGCCTCGCGGAGCTGCGCGGCGCGCCCGCGCTGATCTGGTTCTACCCGGCCGCGAACACCTCGCTGTGCACGAAGCAGGCCTGCGACCTGCGCGACAACCACCAGATGTTCCTCGACGCCGGCTACCGCGTGGTGGGCGTCTCCCCGGACCCAGTCGCCGAGCTGGACCGCTTCGTCGCCGAGCAGGAGCTGCCCTACACCCTCGCCTCGGACGAATCCCACGAGGTGATGGAGGCCTACGGCGCCTGGGGCGAGAAGAACATGTACGGCAAGAAGGTCCAGGGCACGATCCGCTCCACCTTCGCGATCGATGCCGAGGGCGTGCTGACCTTCGTGAAGTACCGCGTGGGCACCCCCAAGCACATCGCGCTGCTGCAGGAGAAGCTCGCCCTCTGAGCCCGGCGGGCCGGGGGCGGCGCGCAAGTGTGACGTGATCTGCGTGCTCTCGCTTTGGAGCACTCCGCCCGCTCCCGTATGCTGTATCGGCGTGCCGTGCTCCAGTACGGCGCCAGGAGACGTGGCAGAGCGGCCGAATGCGCTCCCCTGCTAAGGGAGTAGGCGACCACAATCGCCTCGGAGGTTCAAATCCTCTCGTCTCCGCCGACGACAAGGCCCCTCACCTGCGGTGATACCGCGGGGGAGGGGCCTTCGTCGTGCCCGGCGAGGCGCAGGAGCGGCTCGATCCTCCTGCTCAGCCCTCCTGGAGGGCGGTCCATTCCGGCCCGTCGGACTCCAGCAGATCGGGATCGCGCACCACCCGCTGCGTGTGCTCCCCGCTGCGCAGCCGGCCCGCCAGCTCCTGGAGCGTCTCGCGCAGCACGGCCCGGGCGCGGGAGGCGTCGCCCGCGGACAGGGCGTCCAGGAGCTTCTGGTGCGCCGAGGTGATGTCGGCGCGGACGCCGAAGCCGAGCGGATCCGAGAAGCTCCCCATCCGGGTGAGGATCACGATCGTGCTCATGGCGGAGATCAGGAAGGGGTTGCGGGCCAGCTCGGCGAGCAGCTGATGGAGCTCCAGGTCCGCGTTGCCGGCCTCGATCACCTCCTCGGCCGCGAGCGCCGTGCGGGTGCGCTCCAGGCAGTCCTGCAACGGCGCCAGAAGTTCTCGCACCGCGTCCTCGTCCCCGGCGGTGCGGAGCGTGGAGATCCGGTCGGCCACGATCGAGGCGGCCTGCATCTCGATGCCCAGGCGGTAGTCGATGAAGTCCGACATGGTCTCGGCATCCATCCTGGTCACGAACAGTCCGCGGCCCGGGATCTGGGTGAGCAGGCCATCGCGGACCAGGCGCTGGCAGGCCTCGCGCAGCGACGAGCGGGAGATGCCCATCTGCTTGGACACCTGGACCTCGGGGATCGTGTCCCCGGGGCGGAGGTCGCCGAAGTAGATGGCATTGCGCAGCTCGAGCTCGGCCTGATCGATGATCGAGGGCCGACGGATGGGCTGCATCATCGGCAGCTGGACCGAGTCCTGACGGGGGCGCATGGGATCCTCCTGAGCTCGTGCGCGCGGGCGCGGGGCGTCATCCAATCATCCGTCCTCGGTGCGCCGTCACCCAGCCCCGCGAGGAGTCATCGCCGTCACAGTGCGAGCTTCGCAGGGCCCCGGATCCGCGGCCGCACCGGTCCCCGCGGAGAATCACGATCACGTGACGAAACCCGGAGGATCCGGCCACAGCCCGGACGGTGTGACTAGCGTAGTGACCGATCCGATCCGCAGATCGCCGGATTGTCCGACACCTGTAGTGTGTCAGGTCACTGCCGATACTGCAGACCACGAATGAGACGCCAAGGGAGCACTTCCATGCAGAACCGCCGCAGCTTCATCCGCGGGAGCGGACTCGTCCTGTCGGCCGCCGCGCTGGGCGGCGTCGCCGCCTGCAGCCGAACCAGCACCGGCGGTGGCGACACCGGCGGCAGCGGCGGCAGCGATGGCGGAGGCGGGGGCGACCTGCTCAGCCAGCTCCAGGACGCCGGCAAGATCGTCGTCGGCTTCGCCGGTGAGGCCCCGTACAGCTTCGAGGAGGGCGGCGAGCTCCAGGGCGCGACCGTCGCCATGCACCGCGAGATCTTCGGCGAGCTGGGCATCGACACCGTCGAGGGCAAGCTCACCGACTGGGGATCGCTGATCCCGGGCCTGAACGCCGGGCAGTTCGACGCGGTCAGCGCCGGCATGTCGATCCTCCCGGACCGCTGCGCCCAGGCCGCCTTCAGCGAACCCGAGTTCCAGTACACGACCGCGCTGATGGTCCCCGAGGGCAATCCCGAGGGGCTGGAGAACATGCAGTCCTTCGTGGACTCCGGCCTCACGGTCGCGACCATGTCCGGCGCGATCGAGTCCGACTACGTCGAGGCCCTCGGCCTGGACAGCATCGAGGTGGGCGGCCCGCAGGACGGCGTGGACGCGCTCAAGGCCGGCA
>CAZHSL010000242.1:0-4431 GCA_964535185.1 uncultured Corynebacterium sp. | reverse complement strand
TCGACCACGCCCAAGCCTCCGGCACCGTGGCCGGGAAGAACATGGCCGGCGCCGACGAGCCGTACGAGCACACGCCGATGTTCTTCTCGGACCTGTTCGACGACGGGTACGAGGCCGTGGGCCGCCTGGACAGCTCCCTGGAGATGCGCGAGGTGTGGAACGAGGACCGCACCGCCGCCGTCGTCCACTACCTCGAGGACGGCGCCGTCGAGGGCGTGCTGCTGTGGAACACCTGGGATTCGGTGGAGCGGGCACGCGAGCTCATCGCCGCCTCGCAGAACGGCGAGGTCAGCCCTGACGAGCTGGACGGACGGATCCCGCCCGGCTGAGCATCCGGCCCGTGACAGACTGGTCGCCGTGAGCACGCCGATGAACAACTCCCTGCCCTGGCCCACCGGAGCCGACGTGCTGCCGCTGGCCTCCGTGCGCCCGGTCCTGGACCGCCTCTCCTCGCTCGTGACCACCCACGAGGAGGACGCCGCACTGATCCCCGGCCTCGCCCTCACCGAGGAGGAGGTGGCGGCCGATCCGCCGCCCGCCCTCGAGCAGATCGGCGACGAGCTCGGCGGCGTCCGGGTGTGCGGGCTGACGATGCTGACCCTCCAGATCGAGGACCGCACCGACGTGGGCCCCTACACCCTGCTCGGCCCGGCGACCAGCTTCTACCCCCTGTACGAGACGCCCGAGGCGGCCGTCGTGCTGGCTCTGGACGAGGACGGCACCCCCGGCGCCGTGTACGGGATCGGCGAGGACCTCGCCCTCCAGCTGGCAGCCGATGACCTCGCCGGCTACCTCGAGCGCTTCGCCGACGCCCTCGAGACCGCCCTCACCGCGCTCGCGGCCCGAGGACCGGCGGCGGACGACTCCGAGACCGAGCGCGCCGAGGCCGCTCAGCAGCTGATGGACCAGCACCTCTTCGCGGAGATCCTCGGGGAGGGCGAGGCCGAGCCGACCGCCGAGGTGCCGCTGCGGGATCCGGCCTCCGCAGGGATCGAGGGGCTTCCCGAGGGGACGCTCGCCGTCGCCGACCTGCGCACCGCGCCCGTCGGCGCGCGGGTGGACCTGATCGAGGTCGAGGTGCCCGGCGACCCTCTCGACACGCACGTCGCCTGGAGCGCGCGCGGCCGCGTCGTCGCCGTGCTCGGGGGCTGAGCCCTGCTCCTGCCTGTCCGCTCATCGGTGCAGGCCACGGGATGGGTAGTCCTCCCCATGGTCCGCTCCGTGGTGGCCGATTACGGTAGGGCCGACAGCAGGGGCCGGCGCGGCCGGGGGCGGGCGAGGAGCAGGGGGATCGGCGGGGGATGAACGGATTCTGGGGCGCGGACACCGATGCTCTGCGCACGATGAGCACGGTCCTCGCACGCCGTGCCCGCGCCCTGGGCGAGCTCGAGGGGATGCTCGCCTCCGCCGTCGACTCCCTCGAATGGGTGGGGGAGGACGCCGAGCACTTCCGCGCCGAGTGGACGCGGGTGGTGCGCACCGGCCTGCAGGACCAGGAGTTCGAGCTGCGTCTGCGCGCGCGCCGGCTCGCCCAGCACGCCGATGAGCAGGACGCGGTCTCCGCTCCCGACGGGTGGATCCTCGGCGGAGGCGGTGGCGGTGGGTGGTCGACGCCCGACGAGTTCCTGCGGGACCTGCTCCACGGCGCCGACTCCGTGCTGCGGGATCTCCTCGGCGGCGGCTCCGGGCGGCTGCCCGGTCAGCACGGTCCGCTCGCCGGGCTGCTGCGTGAGGTGCTCGCGACCCCCGAGGGGCGCTCGGCCTTCCTCGGTGCGTTCCTCGGCAGGCCGCCGGGCGGCCTGCTCGCGGACGTCGTCCTCCGTGCGATCGGTCTGGGGACGGTGCCGCAGGCCCTGCTGGACGGCCTGGGCCCCGGGGCGGGCCTCAGCGACCTGCTGGGTGCCGCGCCCCGACGGGCCGACGGGCCGTCCGCACCGTCCGCGGACACCTCGGGCGGAGGCGCGGCGGAGGCCTCCGGCAGCGCGGGGGCCGGGACGGGCGGCGCGGCGGGCTCCGCAGGCGCCGGCACCGGCGCCGACGGGGGCAGCGGAGCCGACGGGGCCAGCGGCGCCGACGGGGGCAGCGGCGCCGAGGGGAGCGGCAGCGCCGGTGAGGGCGCCGGCACCGGCGGCGAGGCCGGGGCAGCGGGAGCCGCGGACGCCACCGGCAGCGCCGACGCAGGCGCCGAGGCGTGGGACCGGACGACAGATGCAGGGGGCGCGCACGGGCTGGAGGCCGCCGCGGACGGGCCCTCCCTGACCGGCGGCACCACGGGCGCTGCACGCTTCGCGCCGACCGCCGACGAGGACCCGCTCACCCTCCTGGACCGGCTGCTGGAGATGCTCGGCGACGTGGTCGGCCCGGGCACCGGCGGCGCCTCCACGGTCGGGGACGGCATCGGGGCCGCCGGCCTCGACGGCGCACGGCGCTGACGCGCCCCGGATCGGGTCTACGCTGGAGCGACAGCCCCTCACACCGTGAGGCCCCTCGATCAGGAGCCGTGACATGACCACGACCAGCCCCGCCGCCCCCGCTCCGGTCCTCGTCCTCGTCCCCGGCGCCGCCGCGGCGCCCGCCGAGGGCGGCGAGCCGTTCCACCTGGCCGATGCGACCGTCCCGCAGCTGTCGGTCACGGACCTCGTCGCCACCCGCGGCGACGGCGTCTTCGAGACGATCGGCGCCTTCGACGGGAAGCCCGTCAACGTCGGCCCCCACCTGGCGCGACTCGCGCGCAGCGCGGCCCAGATCGACCTGCCCGAGCCCGACCAGGCGGTGCTCGCCCAGGCGGTGGATGCCGCGATCGCCGCCCACGCGCCGGTCGAGGAGCTCAGCGTGCGCGTGATGCTCACCCGCGGCATCGAGGGCGACGACGCCCCCACCTGCTGGATCCACGCCCGGGTCTCCGACGACTGGAGCCCGTACCGCGCCGGGATGCGCGTGGCGGTGCTCGACCGCGGCCTGCCCACCACGGTCACCGAGACCAGCCCCTGGCTGCTGCCCGGAGCGAAGACCCTCAGCTACGCGGTGAACATGGCCGCCGTGCGCGAGGCGAAGCGCCGCGGTGCGGACGACGTGCTGTTCCTGGCGAGCGACGGCTACGTGCTCGAGGGGCCGACGTCCACGCTGATGGTGCGCCGCGGCGACGGGTTCCTCACCACTCCCGTGAGCGCAGGCGTGCTGCCGGGGACCAGCGTGAAGACCCTGTTCGACCATCTGCACGAGGACGGGTTCGCCGTGGGGGAGGAGCTGATGACGGTCGAGGACGTGACCGGCTCCGACGGTGCCTGGCTGCTCTCCTCGACGCGCCTGGCGGCGCCGATCACCCACCTGGACGAGACCGCGCTCCCGGTGGACCCCGAGCTCACCGCCCACTTCCAGCTGGTGCTCAAGGGCCAGGCCTGACCCGTCGGGTCCGCCACCTGACCCGTCGGCCCCCAGCCCTACCCGCCGGGCCCGGGCAGGACCCGCCGGGCCGGCGGGTCACACCCCCGCGAGCACCTCGCGTGCGAGGTCGACGTCCACCACCAGGGTGTCGATCGCCCCGCTGCGCAGCACCCCGAGCACGCCCGGCGCCTTCTCCGCCCCGGCCGCGACGCCGACCACCTCCGGGATCCGCAGCAGCTCCGAGAAGGTCACCGCGAGCACCCGCTGGTCCGTCGGCGCGCCCAGCGGCACGCCGTGGGCGTCGATGAAGCGCCCGCACACATCGCCCACCGGGCGCTGCGCCTCGAAGGCTGCGCGCTCGGAGGCGTCCAGCCGCATCAGCTCGAGCACGTGCGGCGAGGAGTGCACGCCGCGCGAGCCGATGCCCACCAGCGCGAGCTCCACCCGGGCCGCGGCGGCCAGCACCTCCCCGATGCTCGACTCCCCGCGCAGCGTCGCCACCGCCGTGGCCGACTCGAGCACCGCCGGGGCGTAGAGCGTGCGCGGCGTCGCCCCCACCCGGGAGGCGAGCACCCGCAGCACCGACTCGCCCGAGTCGAACTGGTCCAGCGCGCTGTGCCCGCCCACGAGCGGCAGCACCTCGGGCGTCGGCCGGGGGCGGAGCGTCTCCAGCTGCGCGACCACGTTCTGGACCGTCTGCCCCCAGGACACCCCGACGCTGCGCACGGACGCGAACCGCTCCGTGAGCACCGCCGCCCCTTCCCGGGCGACCGACTCCATCGCCGAGGTGCGCGGGGCGGAGACCACGTGCGCCTCCCGCAGGGAGAAGGCCGAGCGCAGGGCGATCTCGAGCGCCTCGTCGCGCTGCGGCGGCCCCTCGGGATCGTGGATCGTGATCGCCACGATGCCCCGGTCCCGGGCCTGGGCGAGGATCCGGGAGACGTTCGAGCGGGACAGCCCCAGCTCGCGCGCCACCTCCGTCTGCGAACGCTCCTGCTCGTAGTAGAGGCGCGCCGCGCGCACGACGACGGCGGTGTCACGAGGGGC
>CAZHSL010000241.1:0-4471 GCA_964535185.1 uncultured Corynebacterium sp. | reverse complement strand
CGGAGATGTTGACCTGCCACACGATGCCGAAGCGGTCGGTGAAGGCGCCGTAGACATCGCCCCACATCTGCTTCTCGAGCGGCATCGTGATCTCGCCGCCCACGGACAGCTTCTCGTATGCGCTGCGCAGCACCGCCTCGTCATCGCCCATCAGGGAGAGGGTGACGTTGGTGCCGCGGGTGTACTCGCCCATCCCCTCGATCACGTCGGAGGCGTACAGGCGGATCAGGTCGGTGACCTCGAGCGAGCCGTGCATGATCTTGTCGGCTGCGGGGTCGCCCTCGGGAACGGCCTGGAACTCCCCGAAGGTGGCGAACTGGGGCGTGGCCCCGAGGGCCTCGCCGTAGAACTCGAACGCCTCGCGGGCGTTGCCGTCGAAGTTGAGGTAGGGATGCAGTGCAGCGGGCATGGCGGACGTCCTCCTCGGCGTCGGCGCCGGCTCGTTGCCGGGCGCTCGGGGAGAGCGTAGGCACAGGGGCCGACAGTCCACCAGGGGCGATGCGACGGACGGCCCGTGACCTGCGGTCGCCCCCTGCGTACGCTCGTTCGCGTGACCTCCTCGCCCACGCTCTCCCTGCGAAGACGCCGCTTCGCGCTCTACGCCCTGTTCCTGCTGCCGGGCCTGAGCATGTCCGCCTGGGTCACCCGCACCCCTGCGGTGCGGGACCTGCTGGAGGCCTCGACCGCGCAGATGGGGCTGGTGCTCTTCGGTCTCTCGATCGGGTCGATGCTGGGGATCCTCTCCTCCGGGCCGCTGGTCATGCGGCTCGGCACCCGTCCCGTCGTGCTCGCCGGCTCGGCGCTCGTCGTCGCGGCGCTGCCCACCATCGCGCTCGGTGCCTCGACGGGACAGCCGCTCGTGACCGCGTTCGGCCTGGCCCTGTTCGGCGGCGGGATGGGCGGCGGCGAGGTCGCCATGAATGTCGAGGGGGCCGACGTCGAGCGGCTCGGCGGGCGCTCCTTCCTCCCCTCCCTGCACGGATGCTTCAGCCTCGGCACTGTGATCGGTGCGGTGCTCGGCATCCTCGCCAACGCTGCGGGCTTCCCCGTCGCGCCCCATCTCGTGCTCACCGCCGCTGTCGGCGCGGGACTGCTGATCTGGGCGATGGGCGCGATCCCCGCCGGGACCGGGAAGGTCACCGCCGACGAGCGCTCTGCGCAGGCCTCGACGGCCCGCCCCGCGATCTGGAAGGACCTGCGGCTCGTGTGCATCGGCGGGGTCGTGCTCGCGATGGCGCTCGCCGAGGGCACCGCGAACGACTGGCTGCCGCTGATCATGGTCGACGGGCACGGCTTCGGCGCGACGATGGGCTCTCTCGTGTTCGCGCTGTTCGCGGCCTCGATGACTATCGGACGGTTCTCCGGCGGGCCGATCGTGGAGCGCGTGGGCCGCTCCGGCGTGCTCCTGGTCAGCGCCCTGTTCGCCGCGACCGGTCTCGCGCTCATCGCCTATGTGGACAGCCAGGTCGCGGCTGTCGCCGCGGTCGTGCTGTGGGGCCTCGGCGCCTCCCTCGGCTTCCCGCTCGCGCTCTCTGCCGCCGGGGACTCCGGCCCGAACCCCGCCGCGCGCGTCGCCCTCGCCTCGGTGATCGGCTATCTCGCATTTCTCGTCGGCCCGCCGACGCTCGGGTTCCTCGGCGAGGAGATCGGGCTGCGCGGCGCACTCGTGGTGCCGCTCGCGGTCGCGCTTCTCGCGGCGGCGCTCAGCCCGGCCACCGGCACCCGTCGGCCGACGATCGAGGAGCAGCCGGCGGAGGCGGGCGCGCGATGAGGATCCGCGCCGTCGCCGTCGTCCTGCGCGAGGGGAAGCTCCTGGTCATGCATCGCCGGCGCGGCGGTCGCGAGTACGCCGTGCTGCCCGGTGGCGGGATCGAGGAGGGGGAGTCCGTGCAGGACGCCGTCCTGCGCGAGCTGCGTGAGGAGACCGGGCTGCGCGGCCGCGTCGGCGCCCTGCTGCCGGTGCCGGTCGATGCGGAGTCCCCGGCGCTCTACCTGAGCGTGCAGGTCGACGGGGCGGAGCTCGAGCTCGGCGGGCCCGAGCGGGAGCGGGCCGATCCGCAGAACGTCTATCGCCCGGCCTGGGTGCCCCTGGCGGAGGTGGACGGCCTCGACCTCGTGCCCGAGGGTGCCTGTGAGGCGGTGCGGTGTGCGGCGGCGCCGGTCAGCCCAGCAGGTCCAGCAGCCGACGGCACCGGGGCGGATCGATCGTGAGGCCCTGCTCGAGTCCCCACAGCAGGTAGGACATCGACCGCACCAGCACCCAGTCACGGGCGCGGTGGGTCGGGACCTCGCAGGCGGCGACGAAGGCGTCCAGCGCGGCGAGAACGTCGGCATCATCGGGCAGCTCGTCCAGGCGGGTCCACAGCACCCGGCCGAGGTCGTACTCCGGATCGCCGCGCAGCAGCACCGGGTCCACGACCGTCCAGTCCCGTCGGCCGCCGGCGAGGACCTGCCCGTGGTGCAGATCCCCGTCGACCTCCAGCAGCTCCACCACGCCGAGCCCGGCCCAGTGGTGCAGCGCCGTGGCCTCCGTGGCGACGTCGTCCCCGGGTGGGGCGAGGCGGAGGACCGCTGCTCGTGCTCGTCGGCGTACGGGCACGACCAGGGCGTTCGAGCCGTGGTGCGGCGGGCCGTCGGAGGTGAGGTTCCAGAGTGCACTGTGTCCTGCGACCAGGGCGGGCAGGCGGTCCAGCCAGGCGCGGCCGGCTTCGTCGTGCCACCAGCGCGGCATCTCGCGGAACGAGGCCGGGACGGTGATCATCGGCGCGCCTCGAGGTCCTTGGTCAGCCAGCGGCACGGCTCGGCGACGTGGTGCTCGTGATGGTCCTCGTCGATCCACGTGTAGCGGTCGAGGTATTCCACCCCGGTGTCCTCGTAGCCGAGTCGCAGGTAGAGCGGCAGCGGTCCGTCGGACTCCACGCCCAGGCCCAGCTCCGCGTGGCCGCGGGCGCGCGCCTCCTGCTCGAGCAGGGCCAGCATCGCGGTGCCGATGCCGTGGGACTGCAGGTCCCCCGGCCACACCTGCAGGCCGTTCACCTCCGGGCAGCGCGGCACCTCGAGGTTCGCGTTCCCGTCCCAGCGGATCTCGGCGGAGCCCACGAAACCGTCCGCGAGCTCCGGCGCGACGGCGAGGTAGTAGGTGCTGGTCCCGGCCTGCTGACGGGCGAAGCGTGCGGCGTGGGTGCGGGAGTTCCCCGTCGGCGCCCACGCCTCGACGGGCTCGCGGTCGTCGGCGCGGCAGAGGCGGAGATGGACGACAGGGAGAGGCATGGGGGCATCCTCGGGCATCCGGGGGCAGGGGGCGAGCGAAATCTCCCGGTCCTCAGCAGCAGCCGCTCTCGCTCTCGCGGTCGCCCACCAGGGCGGAGACGGGCTGTGCGCACGCATCGCCCCGCCAGGCCTCGAGCCCTTCACGCACCGCGAAGGCGGCGATGACCAGTGCGGCGACCGAATCGGCCCAGGCCCAGTCGAGGATGCTGTTCACCAAAAGGCCGAGGAGCACGGCAGCCGAGAGGTAGGAGCAGATCAGGGTCTGCTTCGAGTCGGCGATCGCGCTCGCCGAGCCGAGTTCGCGCCCAGTGCGGCGCTCGAACCAGGAGAACGCCGGCATGAGCACGACGCTCACCGCGGCCAGGGCGATCCCGACAGGGGAGTGATCGGCAGCCGCGCCGCCCAGCAGAGCGCGCAGTGCGTCGACGGTGACGATGGTGGCCAGGCCGAAGAACGAGACGGCGATCACCTTCAGTGCCACCCGCTCCCGGCGGTGCGGATCGGGGCCGGCGAACTGCCAGGCGACGGCCGCGGCGGAGAGCACCTCGACGAGCGAGTCGAGACCGAAGCCGATCAGTGCCGCGGAGGACGCGGCTCGGCCGGCGGCCAGGGCGATGACCGCCTCGATCACGTTGTAGGTGATGGTCGCCGCGACGATCAGGCGGATGCGCCGCTGGAGGATCCGTCGGCGGTCCGGGGCGAGGGTGGGCGTCAGATGCATCGGCACTCCTCGCCCGTGCAGCAGTCGGGGTCGACGACGAGAGTGAGCTGCAGGAGGTCGCCGAGCGCCTGGCCGAGCAGGGGATCGCTCAGGCGATATCGGACGGTGCGCCCCACCCTCTCGGCGGTGACGAGTCCGCAGCCGCGCAGGCAGGCGAGGTGGTTCGAGAGCTTCTGACGGGAGACGCCGAGGGCGTCGGCGAGCTCCGAGGGGAGGGCGGGTGCCTCGCGCAGCGCCAGGAGCACACGCGTCCGGGTGTCGTCGGACAAGGCGTGGCCGAGGCGTGCGAGCGATGCGGTGTGGCTGAGCGTCACGGAATCCAGCATGCCCCGACAGTACAGCAATATCTGTACTGTCGAATCTTCGGCTCAGCCTCCGAACAGACCGCTGAGGTCCACCTCCGAGGCGATCCATCCGGCGCTGGTGGCGAGCAGGAGCGCGCCCCCGAGGATCCAGCCCAGCATCGCCAGCAGGTTCAGG
>CAZHSL010000240.1:0-4474 GCA_964535185.1 uncultured Corynebacterium sp. | reverse complement strand
CTCCTGCTCCTTGGCCCAGGTGACCTGGCGGCGCATCAGCGAGAGCGGATCATCGCGCACCGAGCGCACCGGGCCCACGACCAGTACCGCGCGCCGCTTGGTGGGCACGGCGAAGAGCTCCTCGTGCTCAGCCCCGGCGCGCAGCCGCGGCACCATGAACTGGGCGGTGGCCGAGCCCACCGCGAGCTCGATCCGCGAGGGCAGGATGTCGCGCGTGGTGGGGTTGGCGACCTCGACCCGGCCCACAGCACGGGTGCCGACGACCACACGGTGGGTCTGCAAGTCCAGCGTCACCCGGTAGGAGGCGCGCCCGAGGACGAACAGCGCAGCGATCACCAGCGGCACGGTGAGCGCGAAGGCGATCACGTTCAGCTCGGTCACGTGCAGAGTGAGGCCGACGAACCAGCACACGGCGGTGACGGCGATCACCGCCCATCCGATCGGGGAGACCACGTCCAGGACCGGGTGGATCCGACGCAGCCACAGCTCCACGAAGCGGTCGCGCAGCCCGGCCACACCGGTGCTCTGCCCGGCCTCGGCCTGCTGCACGCCGCCTGCGGTGTCCTCGGAGGCGCCGCGTGCGACGGCCCGGGCGCGCTTGCGCTCGGCGCGCGCCGCCGCTCGTGCCTCCGCCTTCGCGGACCTGCGGCGCTTCTTCGCCTGCGCCTTGGCCGCCTTCGCGTCCGCGGTGTCGCTGGGCAGAGAGCTCTCGGAGCTCATGCGCTGCTCTCCCCCTCGTCATTGCTCACAGTGCGTCGACGCACGGCGCTCATGCGTCCATCTCCTCCCGCTCGTTCCTCGCAGTTCGTCGACGGACGGCGCTCATGCGTCCATCTCCTCCCGCTCGTTCCTCGCAGTTCGTCGACGGACGGCGCTCATGCCGTCTGCTGCCGCGCCTGGGGCGGTGCCACCTCGCTGAGGATCTTGGTCATCACGCTCTTGGCCGTGGTGCCCGCGAACTCTGCCTCGGGATCGAGCACGAAACGGTGCAGCCAGACGGGCTCCACCAGGTGCTTGACGTCGTCGGGGATCACGTAGTGACGGCCGCTGACGGCCGCCCACACCTTCACCGCACGCATCAGCGCGAGGGCGCCGCGGATCGACACCCCGACCCGCACCTCGGGCGCCAGGCGCGTCTCCTCCATCAGGCGCGAGACGTACTCGAGCACCGCCGGGTCCACGTGCACGGTGGCGGCCAGCTGGGTCATGTCGTTGACGGCCTGCAGGGAGATGCGCGGGGTGAGCTGGGCGCTGCGGTCCCGCGTGGCCGAGCCCTGCAGGATCTGGACGCTCGAGGCGTGATCGGGGTATCCGATCGAGGTCTTCATCAGGAAGCGGTCCAGCTGCGCCTCGGGCAGGCGGTAGGTGCCGGCCTGCTCGATGGGGTTCTGGGTGGCGATGACCATGAAGGGGTTGCCGACCTCATGGGTGACGCCGTCGACCGTGACCCGCCCCTCCTCCATCACCTCGAGCAGCGCCGACTGCGTCTTGGGCGAGGCGCGGTTGATCTCGTCGGCGAGCACCACGTTGGCGAACACCGGGCCCTTGTGGAACTCGAAGGACTTCGTGTTCTGGTCGTAGATCGTCACACCGGTGACGTCGGAGGGCAGCAGGTCCGGCGTGAACTGGATGCGGGTGCTGGTGCCCTGCACGGTGGCGGCGATCGAACGGGCCAGGGAGGTCTTGCCGGTGCCGGGGGCGTCCTCGAGCAGCACGTGGCCGGGGGCCAGCATCGAGGTCAGCACCAGGCGCACCACCTCGTTCTTGCCGAGGACGGCCTGGCCCACGCTCTGGACCAGCTTGTCGAAGGTCTCTGCGAACCAGTGGGCCTGTTCGGGGGTCATGCTCATAAGGAGGAGTCTGCTTTCACTGAGGAGGGTGTGCTCACGCGCCGTGCCAGGGACGCGTCGTGGATCAGAGCGGCTTGTAGGAGTGGGTCCCTACCGCCTTGCCGTCGACGTAGACGGTGAAGGTGTTGTCCGGATATCCGTAGTAGAACTCGCTGTTGGTGGCCGTGGTGAAGTTCCCGTTCTTGTCAGGACGGACGGTGAGGGGACGGTTCCCGTCCGTCCAGTAGCCGCCCCCGTGGGAGGGGGACGGGTTGGTCTTGATGGTCAGGTCGTAGGTCTTGGACGGGTCGAGATTGCTGAGGTTGATGTCGACCCGTCGGCAGTACTCCGACCAGCAGACACCGGCCAGCGTCGCCTTCGGCCCCCAGGTGACCGAGCTCTTCGGCGCCGGCGGCGTGTAGGTCTGTGCCGGCTGGGTCTTGGAGACGGTGCCGCTGACCAGGCCCTTGCTGTTCTTGACCCGGGCCTCGATCTTCACGTTGCCGCCGGACTTCACCTTGTACGACTTCGAGAACGAGGTGCCGGAGTCCGTCCAGTCACCGCCGTTGATGCGGACCTGGAGGGTCTTCCCGCCGGCACCGCCGTCGCTGCCGCTGGCGGAGGCCTTGACGGTGACCGGGCAGCTGCTGGCGCTGGCGCACTTGCTGTTGGAGCCGCTGACCGAGGGCTTGGCCGGCGTCGTGTACGGCGTCACCGTGTTGTCCGAGCTCGCGCGCTCGCTCACGCCGCCGTCGGCCTCGAAGCCGTTGCGGGCCTCGACCGTGAAGCGGTATGAGGTGCCGTTCTCCAGCCCGGAGATCGCGGCCTTCCGCGCCGAGCCGTCCACGGTCTTCGAGCCGCCCTTCCACCGCACCACGTACTTCGTGATGGTGGTGCCGTTGCCGTCGGCGGCCTTCCAGGTGACGGTCGCCCGTCCGTTCGGTCCCTCGCCCTCGCCCTCGCTGGGCATGGTGGTGTGCACGCCGGTGGGCGGCGAGGGCTTCGCCCAGGGCGTGACCGCGTTGGACGCCTTCGAGGAGCTGGGGCTCTCGCCGACGGAGTTCACGCCCTTGAAGGTGAAGGTGTGCTTGCTGTCGCGATCCAGGTCCAGGAACGTCGCCGAGGTCTTCGAGGCGTCGACCGTCTGCGAGGCGCCGGAGGAGGCGGTGACGATGTACTGCGTGATCGGTTCGCCGTTGGCCTCGGCCGAGGACATCTTCGACCAGGTCACCTCGATACCGCCGCCGCGCGGGTCGTCGATCCGCTCCGCGGTGGGCGTCGCCGAGGGGGCCTTCGGCTTCCCGGCCGGGTGCTCCGGCCGCGACCAGTCGGACCAGTCCGAGGGCTCCTCGGCGAGGTTGCTGGCCCGCACCCGGAAGCGGTAGTCCACTCCGTTGGTGAGCCCGGGGAACACCGTCTGCGTGGTCCCGCCGGAGAGCTCCTGCGTGGAGATCTCCTGCGTGGAGGTGTTCTGCATCTGGACCTCGTAGGTCTGGATCGCCGAGCCGCGGTTCACCGGCGCCGTCCATGCCACGGTGAGCTGCTCGTCGCCGCGCTCCGCGCTGGGGGGCGAGGGCTTCTCCGGCCGCACGTCCGGTCGCGCCACCGCCGAGGGCACCGACGGGTCCGAGGACCCCACGTCGTTCGTCGCGACGACCTGGAAGGTGTACTCGGTGTCATTGGTGAGGCCCGTGATCGTGCAGGACGTCGAAGCGCAGTCCTGCGTCACCGACGGGCCGCTCGCCGAGGTGACGGTGTAGCCGGTGATCGGTGCGCCGTTGTCCGCGCCCGCGTTGAAGGTCAGTTCGACGAACCCGTCGCCGATGTCCCCGATCCGCGGTGCCGACGGTGCTTCCGGATGACCGCGCACCGTCGCCCGGACCATCCCGGACACCTCGCGGTCCGGATCCTCCGTGTCGTCGAGCACCCGGTACTCGGCGGTGAGGATCCCGTGGTAGTCCTCGGCGGGGGTGATCGAGACATGGTTCCCGGAGACCTGCACCTCGCCGTCGCCGGAGACGAGCGAGGCGCTGGTCACCGTGCGCTCGCCACCGGGGAACGGGTTCGAGTCGTTGGCCAGCACGTCGACCTTCTGGGTCGTGCCGGCATCGATCTGGACCTCGTCGAGGGTGGCGGCGATCTGCGGCCGCTGCGAGCCGCCGACGGTGACCTGCACGGTGGCCGGGACTGCGGGGTTGGTGCCGTCCGAGACGGTCACGGGCACGTCGACGACGGTGCCCTTGGTCGCCTTCGAGGTGGCGGTCGCGGTGAGCACCGCGCCCTCCAGGGAGAGGGACACCCCGGGGGCGTCCTCGTGCTCGCCCAGCGCGAAGGTGAGATCGTCGTTCTCCGGGTCCTCGGCCCCGGCGGAGAGGTCGAGGGTGGAGGCGGGGCCTCCCTGCTCGACCTCGAGCAGCGCGCCCTGGAAGGTCGGCGGGAGGTTCGACTCCTCGGGGGCGACCTCGACGGGGATCGCCAGGGTGGCCGTCGCCGCGGACGGGTCGCCGACCTCGCCGTCGGTGACCTCGACGGAGATGGTGTCCTTGCCCGAGAAGTCCTCGGCCGGGCGATAGACCAGCGTGGACTCGTCCTTCACCATCTGGCTGCCGTCGCTGTGCGGCGCGGTCACCAGGTCGGGGTCGGTG
>CAZHSL010000239.1:0-4490 GCA_964535185.1 uncultured Corynebacterium sp. | reverse complement strand
GCGCTTCGGGTCGTCCAAGGCCCGGCCGAGCAGGTTCATGACGACGAGGCGCGAAGCAATAGTCAGCATGCACTGAACTATACAGTGTTCGCTGACCAATTGCCGCCCGCAGTGTGCCTGTTCAATGTCATGATAGTCGAGTGCTCATGTCCGATCGGGAGGAGCGCTGGTCCCTTGAGCATCGATCCATGCCCCGCCCAAACGCTGCTGACCTGGGGAAACGGGCTTCCGAGGATCCTCTGTATATCAATGTCACAAACGTGTGGAGTCGGGGTACTTCTCCCGCTCGCTGAACGTCTACGGCCGGGGCGATGAGCCCTGCGCACGCTGCGGCGCGCCCATCCGCCGGGAGAGCTTCATGAACCGGTCCTCCTACAGCTGCCCGCGCTGCCAGGTGCGGCCGCGGTACCCGCTGCGCTGACACCGGCGGCGCCTACCGGCATGTTCCGGCGCCGCGGCGGCGAGGGGACAGGGCGATGGAACAATGGTCCCCATGACGGATCAGGACACCGCGCACACCGCACTGCTGGTGGAGCGCACCGGCACCAGGCGCTACACCGGCCGCAGCTCACGCGGGGCGGAGGTGCTGATCGGCTCCGAGGACGTGCCCGGCGTGTTCACCCCGGGCGAGCTGCTCAAGATCGCGCTGGCCGCGTGCACCGCGATGAGTTCGGACCGGCCGCTCTCGCGCCGTCTCGGCGACGACTACGACGCGACGGTCCGCGTCTCCGGCGACGCCGACCGCGACAACGAGTGGTATCCGGTGCTCCAGGAGACCCTCGAGCTGGACCTGAGCGAGCTGGAGCCCGACGCCCGGGAGCGCCTGCTGGTGGTGGTCGAACGGGCCATCGACCGCGTGTGCACCGTCGGCCGCACCGTCAAGCGCGGCGCCGAGGTGGACCTGCACATCCAGGTGGACTCGTGAGCCGTTCCCCGCAGACACCGGACCCGGCGCGGTTGACCGCATGGGTCCACGGGCACGTCCAGGGCGTGGGCTTCCGCTGGTGGACGCGCTCGCGGGCACTGGAGCTCGGGCTCACGGGCAGCGCCACCAACACGGCGGACCGCAGGGTGCTGGTGGTGGCCGAAGGGCGCGCCGCGGACTGCGCGCGGCTGCTGGAGCTCCTCGAATCCGGCGACACCCCCGGCCGGGTCGACAAGGTGGTCGCGTCCTGGGGCGATCCGCGCGGAGGTCTGGAGGGCTTCGTCGAGCGGTAGGCGCGTGGCGGGGGCCGCGGGGGCGTGCCGCGCGCGGTACCTGCCGGTAAGGTCTAGGTCCATGACATGCGGGAGGACATGCGGGCGAGCGCGCGGGAGCGGTAGCGGATGCATCTGAAGAGCCTCACGCTCAAGGGCTTCAAGTCGTTCGCGTCCTCGACCACCCTCCGGTTCGAGCCCGGTATCACCTGTGTGGTGGGACCGAACGGCTCCGGCAAGTCGAACGTGGTGGACGCGCTCACGTGGGTGATGGGCGAGCAGGGTGCGAAGGCGCTGCGCGGCGGCAAGATGGACGACGTCATCTTCGCCGGCACGTCGGGCCGGTCCCCGCTGGGCCGGGCGGAGGTCACGCTCACCATCGACAATTCCGACGGCGTACTGCCCATCGAATACTCCGAGGTGTCGATCACGCGCCGCGTCTTCCGCGAGGGCGGCGGCGAGTACGAGATCAACGGCTCCACCTGCCGGCTCATGGACGTGCAGGAACTGCTCAGCGACACGGGCATCGGCCGCGAGATGCACGTGATCGTGGGGCAGGGGCGGATCACCGGGATCCTCGAATCGCGCCCGGAGGAGCGGCGCGCCTTCATCGAGGAGGCCGCCGGCGTCCTCAAGCATCGCCGCCGCAAAGAGAAGGCGGTCCGCAAGCTCGACTCCATGCAGGCCAATCTCAGCCGGCTGACCGACCTGACCACCGAGCTGCGTCGGCAACTCAAACCGCTCGGACGCCAGGCGGAGGTGGCCCGGCGTGCGCAGACGGTGCAGGCAGACCTGCGCGACGCGCGCCTGCGCCTGGCCGCCGACGACCTGGTGACCCGGCGCTCCGAGCTCGATCAGGGGCGTGACCAGGAGGCCGAGCTGCGCGGGCAGCTCGAGGAGGCCCAGGCCGGGCTGGACGAGGCGACGGCACGCCTCGCCGAGGACGAGGCGGCGCTGGCGCGTCTCGAGCCGGAGGCCAAGGAGGCACAGCAGTCGTGGTTCCGCCTCTCGGCGCTGGCCGAGCGGGTCGACGCGACGGTGCGGATTGCGGAGGACCGGGCAGCCGGACTGTCGCAGCAGCAGGAGCAGTCCCCGGGGCGCGACCCCGACGAGCTCGAGCGGCAGGCCGAGCGCACCGCCGCCGAGGAGCAGGAACTGGAGCAGGCGGTGGAGTCGGCCGCGGAGGTCCTCGAGTCCGCCCGTGAGGCGCTTGAGGAACGTGAGCAGGCGGCTGCCGAGGCGGAACAGGCCTACACGGCGGCGGTGCGGGCGGTCGCGGACCGGCGCGAGGGGCTCGCACGCCTGGTCGGTGAGGTCAACACGCTGCGCAGCCGCGCGGAGTCCGTCGACGCGGAGGTGGCGCGGCTCACCGAGGCGATGGCGCAGGCCCAGGAGCGGGCCGGGACCGCGCACGCCGAGTTCGAGCAGGCCCAATCGCAGGTCGACGAACTCGAGTCCGAGGAGGCCGGCCTCGACGAACAGAACGAGCGGGCCGCGGCCGCGCTCGAGGCGGCGACGGCCCGGGTGGCCGAGCTGCGCGCCGGCGAGCGGGAGGCCGAGCAGAAGGTGGTGTCGTTGCGTGCCCGCATCGAGGCGCTCGAGCTCAGCCTGACCCGCAAGGACGGGGCCGCCTGGCTCCTCGAGCGCGCGGGCCTCGGCGACGGGCAGGACGCCCCCGAGGACGGCGAGGGCGGTCCCGGCCGAGGCGGGGTCGTGGGGCGGCTCGCCGAACACCTGCGCGTGCGCCCGGGGTACGAGCGGGCCGTCGCCGCCGCACTGGGTCCGGCGGCGGAGGCTCTCGCCGTCCGGGACACGCGGGCCGCGGCGGAGGCACTCGGTGCGCTGAAGGAGGACGAGGCCGGGCGTGCGGCGCTCGTCTCCGCGGTCCCCGCCGAGGCGGACGCGGCCGGCCGAGGCGGCGACCTGCCGTCGGGCGCGCTGTGGGCGGCGGACCTCGTCACGGTGAGCGGCGACCTCGGCGCCGGAGTGCGCGCGCTGCTGTCGGGCGTCGCGGTGGTCGACGACCTCGACACCGCGTTCCGGGTGGCCGGCGCGGCGCGGGGATTGCGCGTCGCCACGCGCGACGGCGACCTGGTCGGACACGGCTGGTCCGTCGGCGGATCGGAGGCGAGCACCAGCCTGCTCGAAGTGCAGGCCGCCGTCGACGAAGCCTCCGAAGAGGTGGTCGCGGCGGGCGTCCGGGCGGAGGAACTCGGCGCCGCGCTGGCAGGCGCCGTCGCCGAGGAGGACGAGCGACGCGAACACGCCGAGGTGACGCTCGCGGCCCTGATGGAGTCCGACGCCTCGATGTCCGCGGTCTACGAGCAGCTCGGACGCCTCGGCCAGACGGCGCGGTCGGCGGAGGCCGAGTACGGACGGCTCAGCCGCCAGCGCGACGAGGCCGACACCGGGCGCGAGGAGACGGTCACGGCGCTCGCGGAGCTGCAGGAGCGGCTGCGCATGGCTGAGCAGGCGGCACCGGGCGAGGAGGAGGCCGAGGCCGGCGACAGTGCGCTCGCGCAGGCACGCGAGGAGGCTGCGGCGGCCGTGGCCGAGGCGCGGTCGGTGGAGGTCGATGCCCGGCTGGCCCTGCGCACGTCCGAGGAGCGTGCGGGCGCCGTGCGGGGCAAGGCGGACTCGCTGCGCAGGGCCGCCGCTGCGGAACGCCAGGCCCGGGCGCGCGCGGAGCAGGCGCGTCGCCGGCGCCGCCGCGCCGCGGAGGTGGCGACCGCGGTCGCTGAGTCGGGATCGCTGCTCGCGGACAGGCTGCAGGCGGCGGTCGCGTCGGCGGCGCAGACCCGCGACGAACTCGATGCGCAGCGCGCCGAGCGTTCCGAGCGCGTGCGCAGCACCCGCGACCGGGTCTCGGAGCTGACGCAGTCGCTGAACATGCTCACCGATGCGGCGCACCGCGATGAGATGGCGCGGGCGAAGATCGCACTGCGTATCGAGCAGCTCGAGGAGCAGATCCTCGAGCAGCACGGCATGGCGCCCGACGCTCTCGTCGAGGAGTACGGCCCGCACGTTCCGCTGCCGCCGTCGGCCCTGGAGATCGAGGAGTACGAACAGGCCAAGGAACGCGGGGAGCAGGTGATGGCCCCGGCACCCATGCCGTTCGACCGGGCCGCCCAGGAACGGCGCGCCAAGCAGGCCGAGAAGGACTTGAAGACGCTGGGGAAGGTCAACCCGCTCGCGCTCGAGGAGTTCGCGGCGATGGAGGAGCGCTACAACTTCCTGGCCACGCAGCTCGAGGACGTCAAGAAGGCGCGCCAGGACCTGCTGGACGTGGTGGA
>CAZHSL010000238.1:0-4500 GCA_964535185.1 uncultured Corynebacterium sp. | reverse complement strand
GTGCCGGGGCCGCCGAGCAGATCCATCAGCGCGAGCGCCCACTCGGTGAGGTCCATGCCCGCCTCCCCTCGTGCGCCGTCCGCTGCGGGCACGCTAGCGGCCGTGGATGGCGAGCAGGTGAACGCGGCCGGGCACGGACGGCACGTGCGGGGCGCGCGGAGGCCGGCTCAGAGCGGCGGGAGCGGGCCCGGCAGCGGCCGGATGCCCTCCCAGCGCGCCTGCCAGGACGGTGGCAGACCGGGGGCGTCGGGCCCGCCGTCCCAGCCGGCGCTCATCAGCGCGAGCGCGACGAGGGTGCCGCCGTTGGCGGGCAGATAGGCGGGCCAGCCGGGCCGCGGTCATCGCGAGCGCCGGAGCGTCCCGCGGGGTGGGAAGGGTGGGGGAGTGGTCAGAGCTCGGGCTGCATGCCCTCGAGCACGCTGAGGATCTCGTCGGCCACGTCGGCGGGCTCGCGGTTGCCGAACAGGGACTCCTCGCCCAGCCGCGAGAGCTCGTCGCCGAAGCCGACGCCGGAGGCCGGGGTCACCAGCGGCGGGCGCACCACCTCGGCCTGCATCTCGCGGGCGAAGTCGAGGGAGACCATCTCGTTCTCGTCGAGCACCGTCTCGATCTCGTCCTGCAGCTCGGGGAAGGCGGTCACGCCGCGTTCGATCTTGAGGATCTTCGCGGCCTCGGGGTCCCGCAGCAGGAAGTCCACGAGCGTTCCGGCGGAGGTGGGATCCGCGGCGGTGTTCGCGATCGACCAGTACATCGAGGCCTTGTTGACCATCTGCGGGTCGCCGCTGGTGCGGGCCGGCAGCCGCAGCAGCTTCAGCGGGGAGCCGGAGGAGGCCTGGAAGGTCTGCACCTGGGTGTGGAACTGGAGGTGGAAGGCGGCGCGGTTGTTGCCGAAACGGCCCTGCTCCACGCCGGCGGCGAAGTCCTCGATCTGCTCCGACGGCCCCGCCGTCGCGCCCGAGTCCACCAGGGAGCGGGCGTACTCGAGGTAGGTCACGATCGAGTCCTTGCTGATGAGCGTCTCGTCCTCGCGCGGGAACACCTGCTCGCCGCTCTGGCGCGCCCAGGCCCCGAGCTCCGCTGCGCTGGTGCCGAAGAAGTCGAAGCCCACCACATCCTCCCCGGCCCCCTTGGCCCACTCGGTCACAGCGGCGCTGAGCTCGTCGAAGTCCTCCCAGGTCCAGGTGGTGTCGTCGGGCATCTCGAGGCCGGCCTGCTCGAGGATCGTGGGGTTCACGCCCACCGAGAAGATCCCGATGCCCAGCGGTGCGCCCACGAGGGTGCCGTCGGCCAGCCGGCCGGTCTCCAGCACGGCGTCGTCCATCGCGCTGAGGTCCAGCACGTCGGAGACGGTCTCGAGGTCCAGCAGCGAGGACTGGGTGCCGTAGGAGTCGATGTACGCCTCGTCCATCTGGAGCACGTCCGGGGCGTCGCCGCCTGCGAACTGGGTGGCGAGCTTGTCCCAGTAGCCGGTCCACTCGCTGTACTCGGGGGAGACCTCGATGTCCTCGTGCGCGGCGGAGAACAGGTCCAGCGCCTCGCGGGTGAGGCCGTTGCGCAGATCGCCGCCCCACCAGTAGACGCGCAGCGGCCCGCCGCCCTCCCCGTCACCTCCGGGGGAGGCGTTGGGGCCGCAGCCGGCCAGGGCGGAGAGCGCCGGGACGGTGCCGGCGGCGGCGAGCAGGGACAGGGTGCGGCGTCGCGAGATCATCGTCGATCCTTCGGGTCGTGGGGCCGGTGCGGTGGGTGCCGGGTGTCAGAGTGCCGGGGCGGCTGTGCCCCGGCGATGCGCTCGGCACGGGCGCTGCCCGCACGGTGGACGGGAGAGCCTGCGCTGAGTCGTTTCAGGTTTAGTTGTGCAGTCACACTAAGCCTGCCGCCCCGAACGGCGCAAGAGGGGGCCTGCGGCGGCGATGGCGCAGGTCCGCCCGTGAAGTGCAGGAATGGGCCTGAAATCGATTCACCGTCGGGAACCGGTTTCGCATCGTGACCTCGACGTGATGATCGCGGCTTGACAAACCCTTTCGTGAAGCGCTTTCCTAAGGCCACTGCTCGGGCTCTCGTCCGAGCGGCCGCAGGGAAAAAGACAGCTCTCACCCTGACGCGGCGCGGAGGTGGCGATGTCGCCCCCGCAGCGCACCGGGCAGGACGACGGAGTTCCAGCCCAGGCACGACCCGCTCGGAGGACCACGGTGGTCCGCCGGACCGCCGCGACAGCGACGACGACAGGAGAACCGATGCTCACCCGACGCACAGCCCTTGCCCTTGGTCTCGCCGTCCCCGGCCTCGCAGGCCTCGCCGCCTGCGGCCCCAACGCCACCGGTGGCGGAAGCGGCGGCGGCGGGGAGGACGGCAGCGCCACCCTCCGCGTGGCCTGGTGGGGCAACCCCACCCGTGACCAGAACACCCAGGACGTGGCCGACGCCTACGCCGAGGTCGCCCCCGACGTCACCCTCAGCCTCGAGCCCGGCGAGTGGAGCGGCTACTGGGACAAGCTCGCCACCCAGACCGCCGGCGGCGACTTCCCCGACGTGGTCCAGATGGACGAGAAGTACCTCGCCGAGTACGGCGGGCGCGGCGCCCTGCTCGACCTCGCCGGTGCCGGCCTGAACACCGAGGACTTCGCCCCCGGTTCGGTCGAGGTGGGCGAGCTGCCCGAGGTGGGCCTGGCCGCGATCAACGCGGGCCTGAACGCCTTCGCCTTCCTCATCAACCCCGCCGTCTTCGAGGAGGCGGGCGTGGAGATCCCCGACGACTCCACCTGGACCTGGGACGACCTGGTCGAGACCGCCGTGGCGATCACCGAGAACACCCCCGACGGCACCTGGGGCATGACCCAGATGGGCACCGTCCAGGGCCTGTTCCAGGTGTACGTGCGCCAGGCCGGCCAGGACCAGTACAAGGACGGCGCCGCGGGCTTCGACCTCGAGACCGCCACCGCCTGGTTCGAGTGGACCAAGCGCATCCAGGAGGAGAAGGCCTGCCCCGATGCGAGCCTCTCCGTCGAGGACGCCGCGAAGTCCATGGACCAGTCCTTCTTCGCGACCGGCAACGTCGCCATGACCGTGGCCTGGTCCAACCAGGTCGTCGCCCATGACGGCCTCGTGCCCGAGGGCGTCGTGGTGCTGCGCCCGCCGTCGATGACCGGCTCCTCCGCCGATGCGGCCCTCTGGTACAAGGCCTCGATGTACTGGGCCGTCTCCGCGAACGCCTCGGACCCCGACGCGGCGGTCGCCTTCGTGGACTTCCTGGTGAACTCGCCCGATGCCGGGAAGATCCTCTCGGTCGAGCGGGGCGTGCCCGGCAACCTCACCGTGCGCGAGGCCATCGTCCCCGATCTGGACGAGGCCAACACCAAGGCCGTGGACTACCTCGACCTGATCGAGTCCGAGCTGGGCGGCGCCCCCGAGATCACCCCGCAGGGCGGCGGCCAGTTCGAGGACATCCTCACCCGCGCCGGTGAGGACATGCTCTTCGGCACCCTCACCCCGGCCGAGGCCGGCCAGCGCGTGCTCGACGAGCTCGAAGCGGCCCTGGCCTGATCATCGCCGACGTGCCGACGCGGCCGGCGGGGTCCACCCCCGTCGGCCGCACCGGCGCCCCGACCACGAAGGGAAGACGCCAATGAGCGCCGTGGGAGAACTCGCCTCCATCGTCTCGTCACGCAAGAAGGGCGGGCCGAAGGAGAAGCATCCCGACAACAAGCAGGCCGCGGTGTTCATGCTCCCGTGGGTGCTCGGCTTCCTCGGGATCACGCTGATCCCGATGATCGCGTCGTTCGCGCTCGCGTTCACCGACTACAGCCTGCTGGCCCCGCCGGAGTTCGTGGGACTGGCGAACATCAAGGAGATGCTCGGCGACACCCGCCTGCACAACTCGCTGGTGGTCACCTTCATCTACGTGTTCGTGGGCACCCCGCTGCAGCTGATCGCGGCGCTGCTGCTCGCGGTCGCGCTGAACCAGGGCATCAAGGGCCTGGCCTTCTACCGCTCGGTGTTCTACCTGCCCTCGCTGCTGGGCGGCTCGGTCGCGATCGCGATCCTGTGGCGGCAGATGTTCGGCGCCAACGGCCTGATCAACCAGGTGGGCGGGATGCTCGGCTTCGAGAACCTGCCCGGCTGGGTCTCCAACCCGGACACCGCGCTGAGCACGATCATCCTGCTGCACGTGTGGACCTTCGGCTCGCCGATGATCATCTTCCTGGCGGGACTGCGGCAGATCCCCGAGATGTACTACGAGGCCGCGTCCGTGGACGGCGCCTCGAAGATCGCGCAGTTCTTCCGGATCACGCTGCCGCTGCTGACCCCGATCATCTTCTTCAACGTGGTGCTGCAGGTGATCAACGCGTTCCAGTCGTTCACGCAGGCCTTCGTGGTCTCCGGCGGCACGGGCGGTCCCTCGGACTCGACGATGTTCTACACGCTGTACCTCTACATCAAGGGCTTCACCCAGTTCGACATGGGGTACGCCTCCGCGATGGCGTGGCTGCTGCTGATCATCGTC